>JAKQXK010000507.1 GCA_029561505.1 Spirochaetota bacterium
AGATGCCCTGGCCTCTGATTCTGCACCACTGGAAAAGCCGCCGGTATTTACGAAAATGCCAACGTCATGGTCACCCAGCAAGGCCATAAAGGAGCGAAGCTCATCTACTTGGATTTTGTCAGCTCGCCGCTTTACCTGAATCTTGATTCTTGGATTCGTAACCCCGATTGGATCATTGTAGGCTATGATGTCGAGGCCGCCGTCTTTTCCCGGCGGCGAAATCCAGTTTATGTGGTAGCCCATGCTTTTGAATAAGCCTGCTACGAGAAACTGAAAATCATAAGGATTGATCTTCTTCAGGTAATCATTTATTTGTGCCCACGCAGCTTCCTCGGATTCTTCAAACTCGAAAACTTTTTCGGCAACCTCCTCTTCAACTATCACCGAATTTGTATCCAAATCTTTCGCGTTTGGTTTGTTAATGGTGCGCCATTCTTTATACAGCCGGTTGGACTCATTCACCAGCTTTTCAGGGTCTTTAATTTTACTGAGAACTTCTAGCCCCTCGTCAGTGATTCGCCAGATACCTTTCTCCTTGGTCATCCAGCCAGCCTTGACAGGACCGATGGTTGAGAATCGCACTATTTTATCAATGCGCCTTACATTTGGGGCACTCTCGTAGAAGCTCTTTTCAAAATCTGTAAAGGGCAAAATTGGTTCAATTTTTGATGGTATTTGCTTTGCGGCAATTCCATCGGGTTCTTCTTTGAGTACGCGCAAAATAGCTTGCTGAAGTTCCCCAATTCTTTTTTTGTTTAAATCTGCCATAAAAAAATCTCCTGCGCGATTTCGCCCAACACCTATTCCGCGAACTTCCCCTACCTCAACTCAAACACCAACTCCTCTTCAACTGTGTCCCCCACCGCCGTCGCGCGGGTCGATGCATCAGTATAGATATCCACCACAAAGAAGCCGTTTTTTTCCCAAGCGAGCATTGTCTGGTCGTTGTGCGTGACTGCGTCGCGTTTGCTGCCCGAGCCTGAGATGAGGTGGTATTTCACGGGGCCGGTGCCAGAGAAGAGCTGCAGGTTGTGATCGTGCCCGGCGGCGTAGAGAAAGACCTCGCGGTTTTTGAGAATGGTTGCGATCGAGTTCAGGTACTTGCGGTATTTCGAGTGCGAAATATCTGTTGAAGTGATCCATCCCCATTGGCGGGTGAACACGACGAGCGAGGCCACGACGGGCAACGGAAAATATTTGTTATAGTTATAGACCGGGAAAATATGGTGCGGCCAGTCGAAGAAGCCGCCATGCGAACCTTCGCTGACAAGCGGGTGATGCGCGGCGAGAATAATGCGCGTGCCGGGTTTGACATTCTTCTGCAGGTACTCGCTCGCGAAACTCTCGAACTGGCGTTTGTGTTTAATCGCGCAATCGCTCGCTGGGGCCTTCGCTGCGGCGGCTTCGTCGTCGGGCAAATCGATGACTGCCTGCGAGTCGATGAAAAGAATCACGCTACCCTTGCCCACCGGTTCGGCGGCGATGCCCGCGCAGCCATTCTGCGGCGCGAAGTGCGCACCGCGCTCGGTCACAAAGCGCTGCTGCGCCAGAATTCTTCTGCGCCCGTTGCTGCGCGAACTGTTCCAGTCGTGGTTACCGGGAATAAAAATCGTCTTGCGCGCCTTTTTCGCGGCGTTAATCTGCGCGCTTAAGCGCGCCGCATAGAGCTCATACGAGCCGTCGTTTTCGCTCGCGTCGGGCAGGCCATATTCATAGACGTTGTCGCCCAGAAACACGACGAGCGCATCTTTCGTGAGGTAGCGATCAAGTTTTGCCCAGACTGCATCGCCCGGCGTCGCCTTGCCCGCATCACCCACAAAGATAATGCGCTGCTCGATAGCAGCAGGTTGAGGATCTTTCACGCGAGCACGGGTGAACGGCTGCGTGTGGCTGCACGCCACCGTCACGAGGGTTAAACCTATCAGAAGAGTTTTCATGTCTATTTCTGCTTCATTCTTGAAACGCATATTCCCGCGCCAGCGTTAATACGCGACTACTTACGCGCTTCGGCAATCGCCTTTTCTATGTCTTTCGCCATCTGCGCGAGCACCTGAGCGCGATAGCGGTCGAGATTCGCCGGCCCCATGCTGATGCTGTCGTCTGTTAAAGTGCGAACGGGATATTCGTTCTGCACCGTCAGAATCGTTTGCGAGTCGATGTTTGAAATCAGCCGCACCACCAGTTGAAACTGGTAGGTGTCGTGCCGTTCTTTCTTGAACCATTTATCACCGCGTTTAAAGAATGTACCATTGCGTTTATCGAGCTTCAGGTCGTAGGCATTTGGCCCCTCGGCGGGTAATTCGTGCTCGACGACTTCTGATTTCAGGTCATGCGCAATTACTTCGCCCAGCATCGTCGCTTCGGCGCCCAGAAAGCTGCCTGCTTCGAGAACTTTGTTTTCAATAAGGCCGGTCTGTGCGAGTTCTTTCTCTTTCAGAATTCTATCGATCTTTTCGCGCTCGACAACCTTAAAACCCGAGGCTACCATCGCGCCGCGAAAGGTCTCAGTGCTTTCGCGCGTGGCCTTGCCATCGGCGACGGTCGACGTGAACGGCATCACGGCGATGGTCTTCACCTGAAGCAGCGCCTCTTTGCGGATAGAGATCTTTGAAGTCGAACAATGTGCAAAGGCAATGACGCACGCCATTGCCACGAATATTTTCTTAATCATGGCGTGAGATTACCCGTGCATCTGGCCAGTCAACGTATTTCTTGAGCATTCGCACCGCAGGTGCGAACGCTCATCATCTTTCGAGCAGTGCGGCTATGTCGTCCCGCGTGATACGGTTAGATCTGCTTTCTTCGCCGTCGATTAGCTCGTTGAAGAGTTCGCGCTTTCGACCCTGTAGCGCGAGCACCTTTTCTTCGACGCTGCCTTCGCTGATCAGTTTGTAGACCATCACATGCTTCTTCTGGCCAATGCGGTGCGCGCGGTCGGTCGCCTGGTTCTCGGCTGCCGGGTTCCACCACGGGTCGAGGTGAATCACCGTGTCGGCGCGCGTCAGCGTGAGTGCGGTGCCGCCCGCCTTGAGGCTGATCAGAAAAAACTTCGCCGCGCCGTCTTGAAATTTTGTCACCAGGGTGCGCCGCGTCTTTTCGGGCGTTTTGCCGTCGAGGTACAGGGTCTCGATGCCACGCTTTTTGAGCAGCACCTTCAAAACCTTCAGCACCGAAGTGTACTGGCTAAAAACCAGCACGCCTTCTGACGCGACCGAAAGCTCTATGAGTTTGCTGTCGAGATATTCAAACTTGCCCGACTGAAAAGGGTCGGGCGCCTCGGCTTCGAGGTAAGGGTGGCACGCGATGCGGCGCAGGTTCGTGAGGTGCTTCAAGAGATCAATCAGCGGCGAACCCGTCTTGCCGAGGTTCGAAATCGCCCGAATGCGCGCAGCCTCATAAACCTTTGCCTGCTCATGCGTCATGGGTATCTTCACCACCATCTCGGTTTTCGCCGGCAGTTCTTTCAGCACTTCGGCCTTACGCCGCCTCAGCATAAAAGGGCGGATTTTTCGCATTAACCCTTCGCGGTCGTTCAGCTCGAGATGGCCGCCGTAAGCGTCTTTGAAACTCTGCGCCGTACCCAAATAACCCGGGAATATGAGATCAAACAGCGCCCACAGATCTTCGAGATAGTTCTCAAGCGGCGTACCGGTGAGGCAAACAATCGAGCGCGCATCGATTTTGCGCAGCGCATGCGCCGCCTTGCTGCGAAAATTTTTCACAAACTGCGCTTCGTCAATGAACGCCATCTGCCAGTTCACACCGGCAAACTTCTCCGCATCGAGCGTGAACGTCGCGAAGGTCGTGATCACCACATCTGAGTCCAGTGCCTCTTTATATGACCGCTCTGGCCCATGCCAGCGATAGACCGAGAGGTTAGGCGAAAATTTCTGAATTTCCGCTTCCCAAACCCCCAAAGCCGCCAGGGGACACACAACCAAAAAGCGATTTCGTTTGGCGCCATCGGCGCCAAACGAAATCGCATTCATTACTGTAATTGCCTGCAATGTCTTGCCCAGGCCCATGTCGTCGGCCAGAATGCCGCCGACTTCTGAGCGGTGCAGGTGCAGAAGAAATTGAAATCCTTCTAATTGATAATGCCTGAGCTTTGCCAGCAATGTCTTGTGGGGTTTAGCCGAAGTTTCGAAATTTTCGAGCAGCTGGTGAATTTTGGCGAGCGCCGTGCTTGCACCCGTTTCGGTGCGCAGCGCCGCTTCTTGTTCGGCTTCAAGGCTCGCGAGCTGCGCAAAGCTGATGCGGCCCAGACGGCCTTCGGCGTCGGCGGTGATGCCCAGGCGCTGCAAGGACTTGAGCACATCGCCGATGCCCGAACCCTGCACCGAAAGCCAGTTGCCGTTCTTGAGCTTTACGAGTTCTTCTTTTTGCCGGTATGCCTTGATCACCTCGTGCAGATGGCCCGTGTCGAGGCCCGCCACCTCGATGCGCCCCTCGAACCAGTCGATGCCCGAAGCGCCTTTCACATCGACCGTCACCGCCGACTTCACGAGCAGGCCCAGAATGTTATCGTTTATGCGCACGAGAATGCCCGCCTCTTTAGCAAGGGGTATCTCATGCGTCATGAAATCGGCGTAGTTCTTTTTGGCAACGCGCACCCGCCCGACACTCGTATACTTAAAGGGAATCTTTTGCTTCAAGAGTGCCGCTTCTTCACGCCCGCGCCGCGCGATCAACACCCCGGTTTTGTGCTGCACGATTTCGTTTGCAGGCGCACCCTGGCTCTTTTGCAGGCTGACCGAAATACCGTAGACCGGCTTCGCGCCTTCGGCGACCTCGCTGCCTGCGTCGTTGCTCTTGAGGTGATCGCTGCTCTGTGCATAAGCGAATTCGAGTTTGCCCTCGAGTGTCAAGCGGCCTGTTTTCGGGTTCTCGACCCCCATAACCGACAGCATCAGCCTCGGGCCGGCCTTCGCCATTGTTTCAAACGCGTGCTGCCATTTGCGCCGCATCTGGCTGCCCTGCATACGCTCGATGTTTTCGAGAAAATACGGGCGCACCGAACTTGCGATGTCGTGCGGTACCGACATCACGTAGAAATAGCTGCCATCGGCCCCGCGCTTCACCGTGGGGTAATGCATGTTATATTTGAACGTGAATGGTTCACCCGTCACCGGGTCGAACGCGGTGTGGCTGCGTTCGAACCGCACGCGGCGATAGCCAAACTTCTCATAGTTGGCCTCGTCGTTCGCGTCTTCGAGTTCATGAATCTCTGACTGTGGTTTCACCAAACCCGCAAAGCGGCAGGGTTCTTCTTCAAGGTCGAAATAGAACAGCACGTCTTTGTCTTTGACCACGCGCTCAAGCAGCACATAGCCAAAGTCACGGTAGGGCATACCGCGCTGCGCCACATGCGCGACATATGAACCGATATGGTTCAAGATGTCGCGGTGCGCCGGTTTCAGGTAGCGAAAGTTATTGCGCGTGACGGGTAATACCTTGCCCGTCGGCGACCTAGCATTCAAGAGCACCGTATGCGTTTCCATAAACCTGACAGTGAGCACGTACTCTTCGTCGGGCAGCGAGGCCACTGCGGTGGTCGGTGTGCTCGCCGCTTCGCGCAGCAGCACGATCGCAAAAGCGCCGATGTGTTTGCACGGTTTTTCAGCCGGGCAGGTGCATGTCGAGGTGCCGCTCTCTAACCGAATCGCGACGTCATAAATTTCATTGCCAAACACCTTAGCCGTCGCCCGGCCGCTCACCACATTCGTCGGCGAGACATAACCCGAACGCGCGTAGTCGGTTGCCCGGCGGTGCGTGGCTGGGGGCATGCTCGCCAGAAGTCTGTGCAGTGCGTCGAGTTGGTTCTCGGTAAGAGCCATGCGCGAGGTTAGTCTGCCATCCCGAAAAACCGCATGACCTGCGCTTTGACGCGTTTCATGTCGCCTGCCGGCAGTTTGCCGATTTTCTTGAGAATCAGCGCGTTGGCAATCGTGACAAACTTCATACGCACGAGTGTCGGCTTTGGCAGCCCGGCTTCTCTATATTTCTGCACGAGCACATCACCCTCGCGGGGTAATGTCGCGGTATTCGAAGTCATGAAAAGAATTGTCGTATCACCGGCTTTGTTAAAAACCTTGGGCGAGATAACGAGCCCCGGTCGGCGTTTTGTAGTTTTCAGATTGGTAAATGGAAAAGGCAACAGAACAATATCGCCTTTGTCGAAGGCGTCATAACGAATTATAGACTTCATCTTCTTCGTTATCCCATTCGGCGAAGCCGGTTTCGGCGTATTTGTACCATGCGTCGTCTTCTGGCGTATACTTGCGCAGCACCAGCTCATTGCCGTGTGCAACGAATAGCACCGCGTCGCCGTCGTGCATGTCGGCAATTTGTCGCATCGCCGAGGGAACCGTAATCTGTGCTTTCGAAGAGATGTGCGTCAGGGTTGCGGGCATTGAGAGAATTGGCATGAGAAAGGCTCCTTACTTTTTCTGGAATATAGACACCATAAAAGTAGCTGTCCAGAAAAAGTAAGGAGAAAGAAGCAGTTTTGCTCGGCAAACCTCGCGTCGGCCGTCGCGGGTTCTTACGTGCTACCCTGCGCGCGATCTATCAATGAACTTGACAACGTGATTTTCTTCCCGAAAGTATCACATGGCGCGCAGCACTTCAGCAAAATCGGGCAAAACTCTTCAAGACGGCTTTTCGGCCTCTACCATTTTCGAAAAAGACCAGGGCATCACCTATAAAGACTTTCTGATATTGCCGGGCTATATCGACTTCGCCCCGCAAGATGTGAATCTCGAAACGCGCATCACGCGCAACGTCAAGGTCAAACTGCCTCTCATTAGCTCTCCGATGGATACCGTGACCGAAAGCCGCATGGCGATCACCATGGCGCTTTTGGGCGGCATCGGTATTATTCACAACAATCTCTCGATCGAAGACCAGGCAGCCCAGGTTGAGCGCGTAAAGCGCTACGAGAACGGCTTCATTACCGAACCGATTGTGCTCTCGCCCAAGAACACCATCGCCGACATCGATAACATTTCTGAACGTTACGGTTTCAGTGGCGTGCCGATCACCGAAGACGGTACGCTGCGCTCGAAACTCGTGGGCATCGTCGCGAACCGCGATGTCGATTTCGAACGTGACCGCACTATTCCCCTGGCGAAAGTCATGACGACCGAACTCATCACCGCGCCCAAAGGCATATCTTTGGTTCAGGCGAACGAAATTCTGCGCAAATCGAAAAAAGGCAAGTTGCCGATTGTCGACAAAGAAGGGCGTTTGGTGGCCCTGATGAGCCGTTCAGACCTCGTCAAGAACCGAGAATATCCGCTGGCGACCAAAGATGAACAGAAACGCCTACGCGTCGGCGCGGCGGTTTCAACCCACCCGCATGACCGTGAACGCATCGACATGCTCGTTGCCCGCGGCGTCGATCTGCTCGTCGTTGATTCGGCGCAGGGTTATTCGAAGTTTCAGATCGACCTCTTGAAAGAGCTGAAAAAGAAATACCCCAACGTCGACGTGATGGCGGGCAACGTTGTCACACGCGAGCAGGGCGATGCGCTGATTCGAGCCGGCGCCGATGGCCTGCGCATTGGCATGGGCCCGGGTTCAATCTGTATCACACAAGACACGATGGCTTGCGGCCGATCGCAGGCAACCGCGGTCTACTACACCGCGCAGATGGCCGCGAAGCATAAAATTCCCGTGATCGCCGACGGTGGCATCGCTAACATCGGCGACATCGCGAAGGCTCTCGCGGTGGGTGGCAGCGCGGTTATGGTCGGGTCGCTGCTTGCCGGCAGCAAAGAAGCGCCGGGTGAATACTTTTATGAAAACGGCGTGCGCCTCAAAAAGTTTCGTGGCATGGCCTCAATCGAAGCGATGGAAGGTGGCGGCGGTGCAAAACGCTACAACGTCGAAGACCAGAAGATCAAGGTCGCGCAGGGCGTCTCGGGCGCAGTTGTCGACAAGGGCTCACTTTTTGAATTCGTCCCCTACCTGATGCAGGGTGTGCGCCATGCGCTGCAAGACATGGGCCACCGCGACATACCATCGCTGCACAAAGCGCTGCATGCGAGCAAGCTACGTTTCGAGCCACGCTCGCTCGCCGCGCAGGCGCAGGGCGGGGTGCACGGGCTATATTCTTACAAGAAGCCCATAATCGGTGCTGAGTGAAAATTCGATTCTATATAGATCCCGACACGAATGAACCGCATATTTACAACCACGATGTCACCGAACAAGAAGTTGTTGACTTTTTCACAGAACGACAATACCTAGAAGCGATGCGGTCTGATGGATCACACGAGGCCATAG
>JAKQXK010000517.1 GCA_029561505.1 Spirochaetota bacterium
AACCGGGCGCCGACACTGCACCGTCTCGGCATTCAGGCGTTCTTGCCGGTACTCGTTGAAGGTAAGGCAATTCAGCTGCATCCGCTTGTCTGCCATGCATTTAACGCAGACTTTGACGGCGACCAGATGGCGATTCACGTACCGCTGTCGCCGCGCGCGCAGCTTGAAGCGTGGTTGCTGATTCTTTCAGCGCACAACCTGCTGAACCCCGCAAACGGCCACCCGATTGTAGGCCCGACGCAAGACATGATTCTGGGGCTCTATTACCTCACAGCTGACCTTGCAGGCGCAAAAGGCGAGGGCTTTATCTATGACAACATGGATGAACTGCACTATGCGATTGACCGTGGCATCGTTGAGTACCGCGCGAAGGTGCGCTTCGCGCAGGCTGACAAGATTTTCGAAACGACCCCTGGTCGTTTGATCTTTAACCAGCTGTTACCACCCAACTATCCCTACGTTAACAAGCCGCTGACAAACAAAACGGTGAACGAAATTATCGCCGATTTGTACAAACTCAAAGGCGCCGCTGTCACGGTACGTTTTCTCGATGCGATCAAGAAGCTCGGCTTTCAGTCAGCGACCAAGTTCGCACCGACGATTTCGATCGAAGACGTGAAGATTCCCGAGTCAAAGGCGCGCATTATTGACAAGGCAAATAAAGAAGTCGAGCGCGTTGAAACGGAACACCGTAAGGGTGTCATCACGAACGAAGAGCGATACAAAAAAGTTATCGATATCTGGACGAACGCCAACGAAAAGATCACAGAAGATCTGTTTGCGCTCTTGAGCGAAGACCAGGGCGGATTTAACCCGATTTATGCGATGGCAATTTCTGGCGCGCGGGGTTCACGCTCGCAGATTCGCCAGCTCGCCGGTATGCGTGGCCTCATGGCAAAGCCATCAGGTGACATTATCGAGCTTGCGATTCGTTCGAACTTTAAAGAAGGTCTGGGCGTTCTTGAATTCTACATTTCGACATCGGGAGCGCGCAAAGGTCTTGCCGACACGGCTCTTAAAACTGCCGACGCGGGATACCTGACGCGTCGACTCGTTGACGTCTCACAAGACGTGATCGTGCGCGAAGAAGATTGCGGCACGAACGAAGGCTTCAACATGAGCGCCGACAAAGAAGGCGAAAAGGTCATCGTGAGCCTGCGCCTGAAGATATCAGGCCGGTATCTGCAACAAGATATTAAAGATCCGAATACTGACGAAGTGATCTATATCCGCAACACCCTCATCACCGATGAGATGGCGGCGCAGATTGAAACACTCGGTTATGAAACCGTAAAAGTACGCTCGATTCTTACCTGCGAATCGGTGAGCGGCGTCTGCGGTTGCTGCTATGGTATTGACCTCGCGACGCTGCAACCTGTCGAAAAGGGCGAAGCCGTCGGCATCATTGCCGCGCAGTCAATCGGCCAGCCGGGTACACAGCTGACGATGCGTACGTTTCACATTGGTGGTACCGCGACGACAAAGTCTGCCGAAAGCACCATTAAAGCTCCGTACGATTCAGTTGTTCTGCAAATTCAGGGCCGTCAGGTTGTGAACCGCCAGAAGCAACGCATTCTGGCGAAACGCGGTTCGGCCGTGATCGCGCAGGTGCTCGGTCGTTACGCCAAGAACCAGTTCATCGAGTTCACTCACGAAGCAGGCGCAAAACTGATCAAGGGTGAAGTTCTGGGAAAACTCAAAGACAAACAAGGACCAGACGCGATGCTCTATTCGCCTGCAGCGGGCACGGTCTTTCTCGATAAGAATGAAGTTTATCTGCTGGGGCCAGAGTATGCAATTCAGCTCGGTGCCGGCTCAGTGCTGCACATCGAAGAGAACCAGATTCTCAAAGCTGCTCAGCTGCTCTGCGAATATGACCCTTACAACGCACTGATTATTGCGACTCACAGCGGCAGGCTTGAGCTTGTTGACGTTGAAGACGGCAAGAACCTGCGTATCGAAGACACGGGCGACCGCACTGTCGGCAAACTCAAGAAGATTGTCGCTTACAAGAATGAAAAACTTGTGCCTCGCGCGCATATCTACGAAAAGGGCAAACTTGTTGCCGAGACCCCGCTGCCAGTCGGTGCGATTCTCTCGATCGACAACGGTAGCACAGTTCAAGAAGGCGACATTCTCGCGAAAATTGAATCGAAGGCAGAGAAAACCCGAGATATTACCGGTGGTCTGCCGCGCATCGATGAACTCTTTGAAGCGCGCCACCCGAAAGACCCATGCCATCTGGCAGATATCGACGGGCTATTGCGCGACACGGGCGAAATCGTGCGTGATAAGCGCGTGCTGCGCATTATTCCTGAAGGGATGAAAGGTGAAGATGCTGAAGAAAATGCAGTATCGATCTCTATCCCCATGCACAAGCAGATTCAGGTTCACGACGGTGAAATGGTCATTCGTGGCGAACCGCTCGATGACGGCGTCATGGATCCGCATGATTTGCTGCGCATCATGGGCGAAGAACTCACTCAGCGCTTTCTGACGCGTGAGATTCAAGAAGTCTACCGTTTGCAGGGCGTTTACATCAACGATAAACACATCGAGATTATTATCCGCCAGATGATGCGAAAAGTTGAAGTAACCGACCCGGGCGATACAATTTTTGTGCCGATGAGCCAGGTTGACCGCGCAATTTTCAAAGCCGAGAACCTGCGCGTTCAGCGTGATGGTGGTGCAGAAGCCACGGCGACGCCGATTCTCATGGGTCTCACTAAAGCGTCGCTCAATTCTGAAAGCTTCTTGTCTGCAGCTTCGTTTCAAGAGACAACGCGTGTCTTGACCGACGCAGCTATCAAGGGCAAAGACGATCCACTCGAAGGCTTGAAAGAAAATATCATCATTGGGCACCTGATACCTGCGGGTACGGGAATGCGCGATTATCGTGATATTCGGGCCTATAAAGCGGTTATGGGTGACCTGTTCTATACTGAAGAAGAGCTCGATCAGCTCTATTCAGGTGGCGAAAAGCCAGAAGAAGTAGCGGCGCTTGCACCTCCGGGACGCCCGGTCGGTGAAGACGCTGAAGAAGAAGAGTCAGACGAGGAATAATGGCAGATGCGTTGACGGTGTGTCGAAACTTCAATCTTTGCCAACTTAAGGAAAAGTATGCCAACAATTAATCAGTTGATCCGGTTCGGCCGGGAAAAAATGACGACGAAGACTAAGTCTCCGGCGCTGCGGGCGAACCCGCAAAAGCGTGGGGTTTGCACCCGCGTGATGACTGCGACACCCAAGAAGCCCAACTCGGCGCTTCGTAAGGTTGCGCGTGTGCGTCTGGTAAACGGTGTCGAAGTTACGGCATATATTCCAGGTGAAGGCCACAACCTTCAGGAGCACTCGGTCGTGCTCGTTCGCGGCGGCAGGGTAAAAGACCTTCCGGGCGTGCGTTACCACATCGTGCGCGGGTCTCTCGATACGCTCGGTGTCGATAAGCGCCGCAAGGCCCGTTCGAAATACGGCACGAAGCGTCCGAAAGCTTAATTTACAGGTATTTTTTAAAGAGGAATCATGGCACGACGCAGAACAAAAAGCCTCACTCGTGAAATCAACGGTGACGGCGTACACAACAGCATACTCGCTCAGAAGTTTATCAACTCGATGATGCTCGACGGCAAAAAGTCGACAGCTTCGCAGCTCTTCTATGACGCGCTTGAGCGCGTTCAGCAGAAGACCGGTGTTGCCGGCATCGAGCAGTTTTTTAAGGCAATCGAAAACGTAAAGCCGCAGGTCGAAGTGAAATCGCGCCGGGTCGGCGGTGTCACGTATCAGGTGCCCGTTGAGGTTTACCCTGCCCGCAAGCAGTCGCTGGCAATCCGCTGGCTCGTCGGCGCGGCGCGCGACCGCTCAGGTAAAACCCTTTCAGATAAACTGGCTAATGAAATAATGGATGCCGTGAACAACAACGGCGGAGCCGTGAAGAAAAAAGAAGAAGTCAAGCGCATGGCTGAAGCCAACCGCGCATTCTCTCACTACGCCTGGTAATTTGCCAGATGCGCGGCGCAGATCGATGTTTGCCGGTGGCCTTGGCCATGGCGCACACATCGGTCGGCCGCGCGACCCTCAGAATAATCTCTCAGAAATAAAAAATTAAAAACAAGAAGCAAGCATGTCACGTAAAGTAACCCTCAAACAACTCAGAAACATCGGAATCATGGCGCACATCGATGCCGGCAAGACGACAACCACCGAGCGCATTTTGTACTACACAGGTAAGTCGCACAAGATCGGCGAGGTGCACGAAGGTGCCGCGACGATGGACTGGATGGAGCAAGAGCGCGAGCGCGGTATCACGATTACTTCGGCCGCGACGACCTGCTTCTGGAAAGACCTCGCAGGCGAACAGATTCAGATCAACATCATTGATACTCCGGGTCACGTCGACTTCACGGTCGAAGTTGAGCGCAGTTTGCGCGTTCTCGACGGCGCCGTAACATGCTATGACGGCGTTGCCGGTGTTGAGCCGCAGACCGAAACGGTTTGGCGTCAGGCAGACCGTTACCATGTACCACGACTTTGTTTCGTGAACAAAATCGACCGTATGGGTGCAGATTTCTTTCGTGCTGTGAGCATGATGAAAGATCGCCTCGGCGCAAACGCTGTATGCATTCAGCTGCCAATTGGCGTTGAATCTGGCTTCGTTGGCATCGTTGACCTTGTGCAAATGGACGCGGTCATCTGGTCGGGCGAAGAGTTGGGCGCAAAATTCGATCGCAGGCCTATTCCCGATGAACTTAAGGCCCAGGCTGAAGAATACCACAACATACTCGTTTCTGCCGTGGCAGAAGTGAACGACACACTCACTGAAAAATACCTCGAAAGCGGTACGCTTTCGAAAGAAGATCTCGTTGCCGGCATTCGCGAAGGTACGATCGGCATGAAAATGTTTCCCGTGCTTTGCGGTTCGGCGTTTAAGAACAAAGGTGTACAGACACTGCTCGATGCAGTTGTTGCGTACCTGCCAAGCCCACTTGATATCCCCCCGGTTAAGGCCTTCAAACTGGATCAAGAAGTCACAGAAGAACCGGCGCTGCTGCGCAAGGCCGACGACGCAGAGCCGTTCGCGGCGCTCGCATTCAAGATCATGGCCGACCCGTATATCGGTAAGCTGACTTACTTTCGCGTCTATTCAGGTACGCTGAAAAAAGGTTCATACGTTCTGAACAGTACGAAAGGCCAGAAAGAGCGTATTGGTCGTCTGTTGCAGATGCATGCTAACTCGCGTGAAGATATCGAAGAAGTAGCAACGGGCGAGATCGCTGCGGCTGTAGGTCTCAAAGACACCACCACAGGCGATACCCTCTGCCTCGAAGATAATCCGGCGATTCTTGAAAAAATGAACTTTCCGGCTCCGGTTATTGCCGTGGCCGTTGAGCCGAAAACCAAGAGCGACCAGGAAAAGATGGGTGTGGCCCTTAACCGCCTCTCAGAAGAAGACCCGACTTTCCGCGTTCATACAGACGAAGAAACCGGCCAGACAATTATTCAGGGTATGGGCGAACTTCACCTTGAAATTCTCGTCGATCGCATGAAGCGCGAATTTAAGGTCGAAGCAAACGTCGGTAAGCCGCAGGTTGCATACCGCGAGACGATTCGCAAGAAAGTCGAACAAGAAGGCAAATATATCAAACAAACAGGCGGTCGCGGCCAGTATGGCCACGTCTGGATTCGCCTCGAACCCCTGCCACCGGGCGGCGGTTATGTCTTTGAGAACAAGG
>JAKQXK010000521.1 GCA_029561505.1 Spirochaetota bacterium
GGTCTGTCCGGCGTTATACGTCGACCCAAAGCGTTTTACAAGTTCTACGCTCATGCTTCACCCCGGCACATTTGATCCCGTAACCGCGGGATTTTGCCACAAAAACTCTGAAAAGCCAAGGTAAAGTTTACTCATTCGTCATTATATCATCGACGGCGCCGAGTATGCTCTTGAATTTCTGAAACTGTTCGTAACTCAGCGCGACCCCTTTTTTTGTCGGTGCCAGCTCACCTGCTTCATTGGTATACCAGGTACGAATATGCAGCAGCTTCTTGCCTTTGAATTCGCCCACCTCGACCCGAATCACTTCACCCCGGCCTTTGTCGATATCGACGAGCACTTTGTTTTCCATAGCTGACCATATGCCCGCAGGCAGTTAAACAGAAAACGCAGAAATTGCCCGTAGATTGATCGACGTCCGGGCGCCTTGCCCTTAGAAGGGTAGCACCGGGATCTTCTTCTTGAGATTGGCCCTGACCTTGTTTTTCAGGGCAATTCTCAGATCAGCCGCATAAGTCGATGGTAATTTGCCCGTAGCCGCCCGGGTCTTGAAACTGAACGAGAAGAGGCCGGGTGAGTCTTCTGCCATCGGCCACAGATTTTCGGGACTCAGCTGCAATAGGCCCATCGGCATGTTGTACAGGGGTTCTCCCCCCACTTTGACACCTTTGAGCTCGACGGCTGTGAAAATCGACCACTGTGGCTGCGCGTATTGTGCGGTCAGCTTGAGCTCGGCGTCACCCGAATGCACACTGAACTTACGCGAGCTGAGTTTCGGCAGTTTAGACAGGTCTTGGTACCGTGCCACCAGCGTCGCCGAGGCCGTCTTCAGCTGCATTGCCTCACCCGCGCGACCGAAAAGAAGTGTGACGCGGCGCCCGTCGAGACTTACGTGCCGGCCGGTGACCGTCAGGCGTTCGGCTGAGACCTGCAGGGTTTCGTCTTCAGAAAATCTCAGATTTGCGAGCGTGACAATTTTCAGCGCCCCCAGTTCGCCTGCCGGAAAAACCAGTTCGCGAAGATCAATCGTAAGACCATCGGCGGCCGAGTATTGCCGCAAACTGAAATCGCCAGGTTGGCGGGGCTTTTCAAGGCACCGTCGGTCGATTCCATCACCCGTTACCCTGACACCCTGCAGAACAAGACTGCGCAATTGGCGTTGCCTCAGATCAAAACCGCCGTCAATCTGCGCTGCGGTCGCAAGTAGCTTGCCGGCGCAGACACCTGACGCCCGGCCGAAAATCTGCGCATCGTTCAGCACGAACTTACTGCCGATGAATGACACCGAGAGCTTGCCCACAACAACCTCGGGCGGCAGCCGCGAAAGCACGTAGCGTTCGATTCGCATCACAAACCACACAGAAGTGGCAACGAATGCGACCGCGAGAGTGAGCACTACCCAGCGCAGCCATCGCAGAATGCGGTGAGAACGTGCCATTGCAGAACTATCCCGGAGGCCAGCCCATGTGCCTGCCCGAAAGAATATGCCAGTGCAGGTGAAAGACCGTCTGACCGCCATGTTCGCCCTTGTTGGCGACCAGACGAAAACCCTTGTCGAGATTTTCTGCCGCGACGATATTCTTGAGCGCACGATGCATCGCCAGCGCCGTTGTGTCGTCGAGGTCGAGCATGTTTTCCATATGGCGGCGGGGTATCAGCAGAATATGGCCGGGCGCGACGGGATTTATATCTCTGAACGCCAGAGTCTCTTCATCTGAATAAACCTGAGTCGCCGGTATTTTTCCCGCGACCAATCTGCAAAACAGGCAACTTTCCATACCTAATCTCCCTGGACAGAGTCCGTCATTCTTTTTTCGACCACTCCGGGCAATATGCCCAGCATTTCATACCGCTGTTCTTCATAATGGAGTATAATGTCACGCGCTCCGATGCGCCCGAGTTCACCCTCAACATACGGGCTGCCATTGAGTTGAATAATCTTGAGATCGCGCTTGACCTCGGCCCATTCTGCCCCCATGCGCACCGGCGGCGCCGAGGCATCTTTGCTGAATTGCATAATGAGAACGTCGCCCCGCGCCTGCGGGTTCGCGCCGGTTTTTGCCCGCGTAATGCTCGATGCCGCGATTTCTGCGGTCGCAACCGACTTCTTGTTCAATAACAAAGTGCGCGTGCGCGCACCCTTTCGGGCCGCGAGCGACATGTATCCGGTTTCGCGCAACCATTCAAAGATGTCACCGAATGATTTGCTGTTCTCTTCGCGATTAATAAGCACGACCTGATCACGGGCCTTCACGAGTTCGGCCCCAGACCCGAATACTTCGGCCTCTTCGCTGTACGCAGAATAGCTCTTGCGCTCGATCGAAACTTTCTTGCGCAGGGTCAGCCTTTGCCCGTGCGGCAGCGCTTCATCTTGAACCAGTGTGCCTTCAGAGGCCCGCACCGCAGAATCGACATTCTTCTTCTGCCCCTCTTCGCTGCGGCTGAAATATGCGCGAACGTGTCCTTGAAATTCTGCCGTGTTCTTGTTCATATTCCATTGAATATTGTCTGCCAAGAACAGGTCTTCACCTGAAAAGATGCGGGGGTTCTGCCCCGAGCGCAGGGTGTCTTGTGGTTCGACGAATTCGGCGCTGTCTGCGTAGAGCACTCCATTTGTCGAAGTGGCAATCACTTTGCCACGCGCTACCGAAATCGAGGTGTCGAAATTGCGCTCAATCTCAGCGCAGGTCAGCTGCAGTTTCTCTTTCTTCTTTTTTTTGCCTGAAATGACAGCCTGCAGTTTGGCGTTGCCGCGCAAGACGGCGCGATTCTCTGCCCTGATGAACAGAGCTTCGTCGGCGGTTATGCGCGTCGAGTTGCGCGTGTCGACGATTTCAACCGGGCCACGCGCATACGCCATTTTTCCGTCGTCACCGTAGACTTCGATCTGCGGCGATGAAATTCTGACGTTTTTTGCCGTCAGCTTTGCATGCCCCTTAAGGCGAATAATCGTGTCGTTCTTGTTTTCAAACGGGTTGTTACCGCTCTCTTTCACGAACTCGTCACCGCTGAACTGAAATCGCCCGCGCCTGCGGCTCTTCTGCGGCCTGATAGCCGGCGGGTCAGACTTGAGGCTTTGTACCGCCGCCTCGCTGCTCGTGGCAACTTCGCTTTCCATTTCGGGCGCAAGGGGGGGCCGCAGCCTTTCATCGCCTGCTTCAAAATTCGGTATTTCAGGTTTTTTCAGGGTGCGCGCACTGCAGGCTAGCACCCCACCCATGAGGCAAATCATCACGGCTCGTACCAGGCGCGCGTTACAGGTCATCAGAGGTAATGAGCCGCACCGCGCGGCTGTTGGTGATATAACTGTACATCCACAAAATCATGACGGCAAACCGGTTGCGAAACCCAACCAGATAGAGCACGTGAATCAGCGACCACATGAGCCACGCGATAAAGCCCGTTAAATGCAGGCGCCCTACTTTCGCCACTGCCCTGCCGCGCCCAATCGTTGCCATCGAGCCTTTGTCCCAGTAATGAAAGTCAGTTAACTTTGAGGATCGCAAATTTGCCAGAATCTTTTTCGCCACGTACTGCCCTTGCTGAATTGCCACGGGGGCAACGCCCGGCAGCGGCCCGCCGCCGGCAGAATCGAGGCAATGAGCTGCGTCGCCGATTACCGATATCTCAGGAAAATTTTCTGGTGCGAGCTGCGCATTCACGACGGCGCGGCCTGCGCGGTCGAGCGGCGTGCCGAGTGTTTTGAGCAGCGTCGAGGCGGTGTTACCTGCTGCCCAGAATACATTAGCTGCCGACACAAACTCGTCGTCGATATAAACTCCGTCGTACATGACGCTCTTGACGACCGCACCCGTGCGCACTTCGACGCCGAGTTTTTCAAGCACGCGCCGCGCATTCTCACCCAGCGAACCGGGAAAAGCCATCAGCAGGTGCTCGCCGCCTTCAACGAGAATAATGCGTGTCGTGCGCGGGTCGATACCGCGAAATTCTTTCTTTAGCGTGTGGTGCGCAATCTCGGCAATGGCGCCGGCCATCTCGACGCCTGTCGGGCCCCCGCCCACCACGACGAAGGTCAATAACTTTCTGAGCTCCGCATCGTCTTCTCTGCCGACGGTTCGGGCCGGCAGGCCATCGGCGCCACCGCGCACCCAATCGTTGCCCTGCAAAACGGCAAGCATCGCCTCAGCTTTTTCAAAGGTCGCCAGAATCTTTTGGCGAATGCGCAGGGCATCTGCCAGGCTCTTGAGACCGGGCGCGTTTTTCTCCCATTCGGGATGCGCGAAATATGAATGCCTTGCGCCGGTCGCAATCACCAGATAGTCATAGGCGAATTCATCACCCGAAACCAACCGGATTTTTTTTTCGGCCGCACGAATCTCGCCGACCCGATTCATCAGAACACGCACATTCTTCTGTCCACGAAAGATTGCGCGCAGAGGCATCGCTATATGCCCGGGAGACAATGACGCCGTTGCAACCTGATAGAGCAAAGGCTGAAACAGGTGGTGGTTCGCCTTGTCGATAAGTGTGACGTTTACCGGCGCACGCCGCAGGTTACGCGCGACGGTGAGGCCGCCGAAGCCCCCGCCAATAATGACAACGTGTGGCTTTTTCGCGCCCTGATTCTGCGGCGGCCAGTTATGCGAAACCATACGCTATGGACAGATAGGTCGAGGCGTTGTAAAAGGCTTTTCGCTTCTCTGTGTTTAGAAATATCCGGGCAGCACTGTGTTGTATTTTTTACGGAGCGCCGCGGGTCTTTTTTCAGGTGCTGTGATGATACCAAATTTAACGGACCCGATAAGGCCGTTCAGGCTGCCTTTTTTTGCCGCGAGGTGGGGCAAGGCCGCTTTGAGCACCTTCTGCGCGTTGTCTGAGTTCTTTTTGACGACTGCCATAATTTCATCGGCTGTCACGGCGTGGTCGTGCTCGCGCCACGAGTCATAGTCGGTCGCCATACAGATCATCTGGTAAGGCATTTCAAGTTCGCGCGCCAGCTTCGCTTCTGGCAATACGCTCATGTTGATAATGCCTGCGCCCCATGACTTGTAGAGCTTTGATTCGGCGCGCGTCGAAAACTGCGGGCCTTCCATACAAATGAGGGTCTCGTTCTCGGCGAGAGGCAGAGACAACTGGCGAATGGCACCTGCAAGAATCGTCGCGAGGTTTTGATCCATTGGGTCACCGAACGAGACGTGCACGACGATACCCTCGTCGAAATACGTATCACGGCGGTGCCGCGTGCGGTCGATAACCTGATTCGGCAGCACGAAATGTCCCGGAGGAATTTCTTCTTTAAGGCTACCCACTGCAGAGAATGCGACCACGGCCTCGCAACCGAGCATCTTCAGCGCAGCGAGGTTTGCATGCGCCGGAATTTTCGTCGGCGGTATAAAATGCCCTTTGCCATGGCGGGGTAAGAAGGCGAGCGTCATCGTGTTGTCGCGCTCGCCGTATTCGGCGAGCGTAATTTCATCAGAGGGATATCCCCACGCGGTCTTAACGCGCACCTTATTCGTGACTCGCATGCCTTCGACGCCATAGACTCCCGTACCGCCGATAATGCCGATATCTGCCTTGTATTTCATTTGCGTTTCTCCTTTTATCTAGTTGGCAAGTTTTCGTGCGACTTCGGCGAGCAGCCTGACTCCATAGCCACTGCCCGACCCGGTGTAGACGTTAAACGGTTTTTTAATCATGCCAACGCCTGCAATATCGAGATGCACCCACATCTGCCCTTCGTCGATGAACGCATGCAAAAATTCGGCCGCAGTTGATGCGCCACCGTAGCGGCCACCGATGTTGTTCAGATCAGCAATGTCGGAGCTCAGAAGCTCACGGTACCTTTTACCGACTGGCAGTGGCCACACTGGTTCGCGCGTTTCTTCTGCCGCCGCGACGACGAGGTCGCGCGCCGCCGGGTTATTGCTGAAAAGGCCTGCATAAAAATCACCCAGCGCCACGACACATGCACCTGTAAGCGTTGCCATATCAATGATCAGATCGGTCTTGTAATTCTGCTGCACGTAGGTAAGGGTATCTGCCAAAATGAGGCGGCCTTCGGCATCGGTATTCTGCACCTCGACGGTTTTGCCACCGAGCGCTGTGTAAACATCGCCGGGTTTAAAAGCCGTACCCGACGGCATATTTTCAACCATCGCAATCGCACAGACGACATTCACCGCGATTTTCTGTTCAGCGATGGCTGCCAGAGCGGCGATGGCCATCGCGCTGCCCGACATGTCATATTTCATCTCATGCATGTCGGCACCGGGCTTCAGTGAAATGCCACCAGTATCGAAAGTCACACCTTTGCCAACGAGCGCCAGCGTTTTTTTGGCATTCGCAGGCCGGTATTCGAGTACAATAAGGCGTGGCTCGCGCTCTGACCCCTGGGCGACGGCGAGAATACCGCCTGCCCCCATGCGGGTGAGTTCTGCCCGGCCAAACGACTTGCGGCCGAGCTTGTAACGCGAGGCAACTTCTTGCGAACGTTTGTCCATGGTTTGTGGGGTGAGGTAATTACCAGGCAACGCCTGTGTCTGCCGCATCGCCGCAACATGCCTCGCTTCTATGAGCGCCGAAGCGTATATTTCGTTTGCAGCCGGGAAAAACGCTTTTGGCACCACGACCGCTGTTGAGGTGACAGCGATACTCTTTCGCGCGTCAGCGCCCTTCAAAAAATCTGTCGGGTATTCCGCGTTGTTTTGCGCAACGGCCAGAAGACGCAGCGCGGTTCGAAATCCGACTTTTTCGTAAACTGCCTGACTCGCGACAATCTCATATTCTTTGAGCTGCGTGGCCGCTTTGGCCAGCGCTGCAGCAACGGTATCGGCAAAAAGCTCAGCGTCGAGTTTGTCGAGCGCCCCCAGACCTACGGTTATGCCAGATGAAAGAAAGGCAGTATTGCCGGCATCGGCCTTAAAGTATGGCGGCAATTCTTTGATTTCTTTGGCGTCGGCCGTCGTTATAAAGCGCACCTGCAGCTTGAGGTTGCCGGTGCCCGTCGCAACACGGCTGTTGATTTTTTCAGGGTATGCCAACAAACCGTCTGCTGAAGATTTTTTCTTAGCAACGGATTTCTTTTTCTGCGCCATGGGGTTTATTTGCAAAATTGCTCAGCGTGCAAAGAAAAATCGAATAAGCCGTTGCCGCCGGGCCGCCTGGCAACTACCGCGAATTCGCTGTTTTCGCTGACACACCAAAGCGTTTATGCGCTGATACCGCAGTGACCCCAGCTGCCGCATACGCCCGGTCAGTGGCCCGCCTGAGGCGAACCTCAGAACGCGCAGGCTTCACGTTAATCGAACTCATGGTGGTGCTGACAATCGGCAGCGCGCTGCTATTGATGGCGTATAACCTGCTGACAAGTTTTATGCAGGCGCGTCTTTCAGGCAATCAGGATATCGCGTTCGAAGGCTATTTTCAAGATGCACGCCGCCAGGCAATTATCATGTCAAAGACGCTCACGCTTGAAATTAATCTCGACAAAAAGACCTTTGGTCTCAGGGAATATGACCCAAAACTCGAAATCAACCCCGATGCATCGCTGCAGGCGCTTGCCGAGATGAAGCGCTACCGTTTCGACCGCGAACGCGACAAAGAAAATGCCGAACAAGAATTGCCAAAACCGAAATGGGTAAATCCCGAGCAAAAGATACCGACGATACTCACGAAACTTTTGAGCAGCTCAGGGCTTGAACTTACCGGCCCGATCATTAATGTACACTTCTACCCTACGGGTAATTCAGATTCGGTGATTCTGCAGTTTGGCGACACCACGCCGAACTATGTGTACATACCCCGTTACAATCTGCAGCCGGTGCATCTGCCCGACCTGAAGCAGTTTGAACGCCAGCGCGTGGTGCGACAATGAGGCTAGGTCGAAAGCTGCGCCATTACCTGCTGCAGAAAAAGCGCCGCGGTTTCACGTTGGTCGAAGTACTCATGGCCATGGCGATTACCGCCTCGATGACGGGCCTTCTGATCACAAGCGTCGTGAACGCCATGGCGATGCGGCAGCGCGCGCTCAGCCTCAACCGCGCGATCACCATGGCGAAAAAAAAGATGCACGAGATCAAGGCTCTCAACAAAACCGACAGCGGCACCGGCGAGTTTCAGGGGTCGCCGGGCTACCGATTCGCGTACGTGATACGCGAGCAAGAACTCGACCTGCAGAAAATCGCTGACGAACTCGGTGCCGGCAACGCGGTTGCCAACAGCGCAGCGGGAAAATATTTCAAAGAACGTAACTCGAGCGCCAAGAGCGCGACCGGCCTGACCTTTAAGCTGCTGCACTTTCACGTCGAAGTCAGCTGGAACGAAAAAGACAAATACGAGCTCGACTATTTCAGGGGTCTCGGTATCTGATGCGCAGCATTCGCCGTCGCGCGGGTTTCACGCTCATTGAACTGCTGATCGTCATCGGTCTTGCCGGTTTCATATTCACGACGCTCATGGGGCTTTACCTGCAGGTGAAGAAACTTACAGCCGAACAGACACGAGTGTCGAGCCAGTCGGCAGCAGTGATCGACGTCGGTATCGCCATCAGTTATGACCTCGCCAATCTGATATTTGAAAAGTACAACGTGCGCCAGATTTTTCTTGTCGAAAAAGAGCTGCACGGCGGCAGAAGATTCGACGCGTTTGTTTTTCCCTCGGCGGCGCTGAATGCGAACCCATCGGTTTTACAGGCGCGCAGCTTCATGGTCGCCTATTTTGTCGAGCGCAGCCCTGGCGGACAAGACTACACACTTTACCGCTCTGAAGATATGTTCATAGACCCCAGAAACCTCTATCGCGGCGTGGCGGTACCCGTTCTCAACTTCATTGAAGAGTTTCGCGTCGAAGGCTCGAACAACGGCGTTGACTACGAAGAAAGCTGGGATTTCAAATCGCGCAGGCAGATGCCCCGCTATATCAGAGCAACCATAAAATACCGCCCAAGCCAGGCTTCAACCGAAGTCAGCGAATACGTGGTCGACGTCAGACCCCCCATATTGTGGAACTGAATCGCCTATAGAGCTGAGCACCGCAAAAAAGGTTTCATTCAATATTCCAAAGATCGGTGATGAGCGTGTCGGTGAAAGCGAGCCCTTTCGCCGTCAGTCGAAACGTATTCTTGCGCAAAGAAATCCACCCTTTTGCTTCGGCCTGG
>JAKQXK010000534.1 GCA_029561505.1 Spirochaetota bacterium
GCGGCGAACCAAACGCGCACGGTGGGGATGTCTCAAATCAGCAAAGAGCATTGCACCCCCGGGTGGTTCAAGCCCCGCGAGCACAAAATCGTTGCAGTCTTGAAACAGCGCCCGTGGGTACGTGGCATCTGGACCTCCGAATGGATAAAAAACGATGCCGCCACATGTGCCGGCCGCCCTGATATTCACATTAGCCCAGCTGCGTGCCCTGCTCTCGCGCTCGGCAAAAGACTGCGCGAACAGGTATTCGGCAGACCTGAGTTCGCGGCACAGCGGGTATTCCATATCGCAGCCGCGCATGAAACCCTGCTGGTCGTGGGCGCGCAAGGCGAGAAACTCTGCATTCTGCTGAAACCGCCGGTCAGGGCGCGCAACCAGCGATAGCAAGAACAGGCAACAAATGGATACCGAGCGCAGGGCGCGCCTGTGCATCAGGCGAGTACAGGCAAATGCACGTGGTGCAGCACGATGCTCTTCAGCGCCTGAATTTCTTTCAGCGCCTTGTAGAAGCCCGTTCGCTTTTGTGCGTGAGTGTGTATGACGATGTCAACTTCGCCCGCTGCGACTGCTGAATGGTCTTGGTGAACTGAAGCAATCGAAAGTGCATTGTTTCCCAGAATCTGCGCGATGGCAGCCAAAACGCCGGGCTGGTCTTTCACGCGAAGCCGCAGATAAAAAGCAGAGGTTGTCTCGGCAATATTCGCGATGGGCAGATAGGTTTCCATCTTGCGCGCCGGCGCCGGGTTTGCAGCGGCCGCCTGCAGCTGAATCAGGTCAGAATAAACAGAAAACGCTGTCGGAAACTTACCCGCACCCTTGCCCATAAAAAGATGCTCGCCTGAATATTCGCCGTGAAAGAGCAGAGCGTTGTTTTCATATTCGATGTCATAGAGCACGTTCTGTTCGCCGACGAGCGCAGGCGTTACATGCATGTAGTGCTGGCCCTGAATCAGATTGTATTCGGCGACCAGACGTATGCGGTTATGAAAACGCTCTGCCCACACCACATCTTGCCCCGAAATTTCAGTTATGCCGCGCACGGGAATATTCTTCGCTTCGACCCATTCGCCCGTAATGAGCGAAGCAAGCAAGGCGAGTTTCTGCTGAGCGTCGTAGCCACCCACGTCGAGCGTTGGGTCGGCCTCGGCAAGGCCCTGCTTCTGCGCCGCCTCAAGCACATCGCCATAACTCAGGTGGTCTTTGCGCATGCGGGTAAGAATATAGTTGGTCGTGCCGTTCACGATACCCATCAAACGGGTAATTCGTTCGTGGCGGAATATGGTTTCGATATTGCGCACGATTGGTATAGCCCCCGCAATCGCCGCTTCAAACGAGATGGTGCGGCCGTGTTCGGCTGCAAACTGAAACAGTGCGTAGCCGTGCTCGGCAAGAAGCGCCTTATTTGCGGTGACCACGTTCTTGCCGTTTTCGATCGCCGTGCGCACCACATAGAGCGCGTCGTCGATGCCCCCCATCAGCTCGACTACGGTGTCGATACTCTTGTCTTTCAGAATGAGGTTTTTGTCACCCGAAGCGTTTATGCCAGCGAGAACATCTGCCTTTCGGGCAAAACTGCGATCAACGACCGCGGCCACCTCGATCGCTGCCCCTCGCTCCCGCAAAATATGCAAGAGGCCCTGACCGACCGT
>JAKQXK010000536.1 GCA_029561505.1 Spirochaetota bacterium
CCGAATGGGACGACACGCTGCGCGAAGGCGGCCGCGTGCTCGCACTCGAAACGCAGAAGGCGTACAACGCGATCGACGGCGGTAATTGGGCCATTTACATTCAGGGTGATGAAGTGCTGCACGAGAATGACTATACAACAATACGCAACGCGATGCAGCGTTACGCCGACGACCCAAAAGTCGACGGGTTATTGTTCAACTACCGCCATTTTTACGGTTCTTACGACTACGTTGGGGCGTCACGGCGCTGGTACAGGCGCGAAGTTCGCATTGTCAGGCCACCACATTTCGTTGTGAATCCTCATTTGCGAATTTTTTCTTACCGCGACGCGCAGGGCTTTCGTAAAAATGAAAACCAGAAGCTGCGCGTTAAGGGCATCGATGCCTTTGTTTACCACTATGGCTGGGTTAAACCCCCGTCGGCGCAGATGCAGAAGCAACAGACTTTCAACAAATACTGGCATGACGACAGCTGGATGCAAAAAAATATTCCGGCTGCAGCTGAATTCGACTATGCGAATATTGACTCACTCAACCGCTTTACAGGCGCGCACCCTGCCGTTATGCAAGAGCGCATCAGGCAGAAAAACTGGCAATTTGATTTCGACATCAGCCGCTCTCGATTCACGCTAAAAGAAAAACTCTCTGGTGCGGTAGAAAAGCTCACCGGCTACCGGCCCGGCGAATACAAGAATTACAAACAAATCTAGGCCGGGCGCTAACGCCCTTGGGGACAAAGCAGCGCGCGTAACTGTGCGATGTCGGCGCACACGGCCAGCGGATTCATGCCGGTGAGCTCAGCACCCGCGTGCGCGCCATGCGTGATCGCAATGGCAGGTACACCGGCATTCTGGGCCATCAGCAAATCGTGCGTCGTGTCGCCGACCATCACGGCTGCTTCACGGGGTAAGCCCGCAGCGTTCAGAATTTCGTGCAGCATCTGCGGGTCGGGTTTCGGCCTGCACTCTTCAGGCGTGCGCGAATGGGAAACATAGGGTTTGAGCCTCGTCGCTTCGAGACTGCGCTCGATGCCCGCGCGGCTCTTGGCGGTAGCGACGGCGATAATTTTGCCACGCGCATGCAGCTCAGAGATCAGGGAAAAAACACCTTCATAGAGCTGAATCTGCGCTTCGCCGGCTTCGTAACGGTCACGATAAGCACGGTGAAAGCGGGAGAGAAACCCGGCATCGGCCCCTCGTGCCTCAGAAAACAGCAGTTGCTGCGCGGCCTTGAGGCCCAGCCCAATGATATGGCGTGCCAGCTCAGGTGAAATCGTTTCACCCACGTCGACGCCGGCAGCCACGATAGAATTCTGAATCAGCTCAATAGATTGAAAGAGAGTGCCATCCCAGTCAAAAATAATGAGCTTAGAATCTGCAAGATTCGGCTCAGCGGGCATCAAAACTGCCGCGACTACTCTTCATCTTCGTCGTCGTCATCGTCGTCTGGCAGCTCGTAGTCATCATAGGCGTAACCGTCTTCGCCCGGGTCTTCTTGCCCCACGTATTGTATTGGGATAATCTTGTCGAGCATGACAACATCGAACGAGCTCTTAAGCTCAGGGTTCGCGTTCACCACGTTCAGCCTGCCGTCGGTACGAACGAGAATGCTCTGCAATTCGACGAATTTGGCGATCAACTCTGAATTCGCTGAATTGAGCTTCGCGAGATCGATTTCAAGCAGCAAATTAGGAATCTTCGACATTTCAAGTTCGCTCACAACTTTGTCAAGGTGGCGAATCATGTTGATGAGACCGAGTTTGTTATCCTGGTCTTCAATAACCACGAGCCATTTGCTTTCGCTTTTGTTTACCTGCATAATATTACGTAGCGGGGCATAAATTTTTTTTTCTACCTTTCGTCTAACAGAATTTGATTCCCTGGGCCAGAGCCCAGGGAATCACGTTGTTACAAGGGGCGCCAGAGCAGCGCGAGCGCCACTGCCGGGGCCAATCCCTGCAGCAGAACACCGCGTATCATCTTTTTGCCTGCCGAAAACAGCAGCACCAGAGATGCGCCAACCATGCTACCGAGACTCATCGTCAGCACTGCCGAGCCAACTGCCTGATTCGTCGCGGTGTGAAAAAGCAACCAGATGCCCGCCACCGTCGCAATCGCGAGAAACAGATTGTAATAGCCCTGATTTAATGCCATTAATCTGGTCGTTTTTGCGTCTGCTTCGGTCTGCTGAAAAATCTTGCGCACGGCTGGGGTTGTCCAGAGAATGCTCTCGAAAATGAAGAACACCACGTGCATCAATGCACCTATGGCCGCGAGTATCTGTATTGTTATATCCATACCACCCACAAACATCGCTGCATGCATTGTCAATAAAAAGAGGCGGGTGCGAGTCTCTTTACGGCGCATCGTTACGGAAAGCAGTGGCCGATGAGAAAACTGATTCTGCTACTCGCTATTTTCGCCATTGTTGCACCGGCAACCCTCTCGTCTAAAACTGCCACACAGATAAAGAATGAAGAGCGCGCCAAAGCATACAAAGCCAAGAAGGCGCAAGAAAAAGCTGAACGCGATGCGAAGCGAACGGCGGCAAAAGAAAAGAAAAAGAAATAGCGCCGGTTCGCAGACATCGCGAATTTATCAGGTATTGAGGCTGAGCTGCAGACATTAATTGAGCGGGCAGCAAAGATTCTTAAGTCTTCGCGGGCTCCGCTGTTTCTAAGCGGCGCCGGCATCTCTGCCGAAAGCGGTATACCGACGTTCAGAGGTGCTGCAGTACGCAGCGACACGGACATGACGGCCGCAGAAGAAACGCCCGAAGCACTCTGGTCGAAGTATAATCCCGAAGATCTGGCCACACCGCAGGCATTCGAGCGCGACCCGGCTCTCGTCTGGCAATGGTATAACTGGCGAAAACGCCTGATCGCCGAAAAGCAGCCAAATGCGGCGCACTACGCGAGCGCAGAGCTCGCGAAAAAGTTGCCTGAGCTTCTGGCGACAACGCAGAATGTCGACGGGTTCCATGCGCTCGCCGGTCTCACCGGCATTCTCGAGATGCACGGCAATATCTACCGCACACGCTGCCTCGCCTGCGCGGCGATCGCCGAAAACCGCGAAGATGTTTCTCCCGAGACGCCCTGCTCTGCCTGTGGCAAGGCGCGCCTGCGCCCAGATATCGTCTGGTTTGGTGAGGCATTACCGAAAAATGTGCTGCAGGCAATATATGATCGGCTGCGATCTTGCGATGTGGTACTTGTCGTGGGCACCTCGGGCACGGTCTATCCGGCAGCCGGTTTCGCCGTCGAAGTGCGCCGCCGCGAGGGGCACGTTATAGAGATCAATGTTGACGATGCGCACAAACCGTATGCCAACGATATTTACCTGCGCGGCAGGGCCGGCGACATTCTGCCGCGCATCGTCGAATTGATATAGAAAATCAGAACGGAATGAACACGACTGGCGACCATTGCCATTGACTTTCGCGAAAACCTTCAATTTGGTATGTTGTGTAGCCAACGGCTATGCCCCAATAAACGCGTCCAACCAGGTTCGTCATTAGACCTGCCCAAGGGCCGTATGACCAACCTTCAGCGCCAATCTTTCCGGTAAAAAAGTCCCGGCTGATACTATAAGAGACATTGAACAAATACCCGCTGAAAGGACCGACGTAATATGTCATAGCCGGACCTACATGGTAGTTGTTTTGGTCTGAAGAAAAGACCCCGCCGCCTCGCCCTTCCAAAGCAAGACGATCAACCATGAAATAACTGAGAATACCGTAGCCACCAATGGCGACCTGTGAATTGATTGCCCCAATGCTAGGCCCAATGCTAAAGGCCATGCACCCCTGACCAAAGGCAAATTCACCGCATGTCGGTCGCCTTGCTTCGCGGCGCGGCCTTGCGGGCTGCGCCTGCGGCGAAGCTTCTTCATCGTTATCAAAATCTTGCGCGATGACGAGCGTCGTCGCGAACAGAAACGCGATGATTGCAAAAGGCTTAAGCATATATTCTCCTTTTTTGTATGAGGATTAACTCAATTCACGAACCATCTCGCAGAAAATACCGGCGCCCTCTTCGAGAATGTCTTCGCTCGTCGCATAGCTGATGCGAATCGATTTGCGGTTGGCGCTGAATATGTAACCGGGCACAAGCAACAGACGCCGCTCGATCGCGCGCGTCACGAAGTCGGCCGAATCGATCGGCACATCGGGATATACATAAAACGCGCCGTCGGGAAAAGGCAGCTTCGTGACTTTGCTCAGCATGCCATAAACAAGATCGCGCCGCTTGCGCATAACAGCGAGCTCGGCATCGATGCCGGTTTTGAGCGCTGTGATTGCCCCCCACTGCATCGCGTGCGGCGAGCAAACCATCGTGTATTGCTGCAGCGTTACCATTTTCTGCACGATGCCCGCGTATTCTGGTGGCGCGGCGAGGTACCCAACCCTGAGTCCGGTCATCGCATGGCTTTTTGAAAAGCCGTTTAATGTGAGCGTGCGGCGCGCGTTCAGCTTCGCCATGCTGACGTGCCGCTTCTCATAGTCGAACGCCTCGTAGATTTCATCTGAAGCGATCACCGCGTCTTGATCGTCGGCAAGGTCTGAGAGCAGACGCAGCTGCGCTTCGCTTAAGATTTTACCTGTTGGGTTCGATGGCGATGCAAATATTATGAGCTTCAGTTTCTTGCTGTCTTTCTTCAGCCGGTCTTTTAGCGCTGCAACATCACCTTCAGCAAAACTTTCGGGTATGGTATATTGTTGCGCCTCGTGGTACTTCACCAGCGCGGGATAGATCAAAAAATACGGGTCAATAAGCAGCACCGCATCGTCTTTCGCTATCAGCGTCTGAAAGAGCAGAAACAGAATCGAGGCGACGCCGGTTGAAACGACGATGTTGTCGGGCTGCGTTTCATAACCGATTTTGGGCTGCAGGTAGGCGCTGATTGCTTCGCGCAGCTGCACGAGACCCGCCGTCGGCGTGTAACCCGTCTTGTTATCGGTGAGCGCCTGAATCATCGCTTCTTTCACTGCGGCCGGTACAGGAAAATCGGGTTGGCCGATCGACAGGTTCAGCGGGTTCTGTATCTTTGCGGCAAGGTCGAACACCTTGCGAATTTCACTGGTGTCGATGCCGTGAATACGCGGCGCGTAAATGTCTCTCATGCAGGGCTGTTACTTGAGCTCGTCTTCAAGGCGTTTCGACTGTTCGTCGATCTGCAGCTGGTTGAGTTCGATGCGGCACTGGTTCGCAGACCAGTCTTTTGATTTTTCTTTGGCGGCCGCGCACTGCGGTGATGCGGCGTCGCTGCAGAAGTGATCGGTATATTTTTTACACTCTGATTTACCACAACCGGCCGCTGCTGCCGCCAGCATAACGAGAAACAAAGCACTTTTTCGCATGACGGGCTTAAGCAAAAAGAAAGTGGGTCGTCAAGAAGAATGCTGGGCACGCGACATAAACGCTATCTGAAACCGCTCGCCATTACCGTGCTCGTTCTGCTGGCGGTCGGCGGCGCCGTGCTCTTGCGCGAATATATCTTGTTGCGTAAGCTGGCCGAAAGTTTCGCGCTGCCCAATGGCGGCAATGCGCCTGCGGGCGGTGCGCGCGCCGATGAAAAGCCCGGCGCACAGGCTACACAGGCGCCAGCGCTCGTGCTGCAGGTAAAACGCTCGGCGTCAGGCGATCGCGTCGATGCGCGCGTCGCTTTCAAAACTTTCAAGCGCCTGGTCGAAGCGAACCCCAGGCTGGTGCATACGTGGGGCCGAATCGGCTGGAAAGTACTCGGCGACGTACCAGCGCTTTGCCTGCGCAGCGTCGCCCCTGAAACCGCCTTCACGAAGCTCGGCGTACAGAGCGGCGACTGCGTCACGCACATCGATGGCGAAACGGTTAACCAGCCTCTACGCAACCTGGGCATCTGGGTGACGCTCGGCTCGCGCCAGCGCCTCACCATCGACACGCTACGACATGGCCGGCGCATTAGCTATCACCTGAGCTCAAACTGACGATGCTGAGCCGCCGTTTTGTGTTCGTCGTTTGTCTTTCGCTTTTGGGCGCATGGTTGCTTGCGCGCACGCTCAAAGATTCGCTGTTCGACCTCGCACGCGTGACCAACGAGTCGATGCTGCCCTATCTGCAACCGGGACAGCGCGTACTTCTGAGCCGGCTTGCGCCTTGTTTGCATGCTCCTTTTACGTTGACGAGTTTCTGGTGCAGGCCGTGCGAAGCGGGCAAGGCTTATGTCTTTAGACATCCTCATAAGGCGAATGTGCGGCTGATCAAGTTTGCCGCTCCGTTTAGCCCGAATACGGGTACGCTGAGAAGAGACATAATGTGGTTTACAGATGGTAATCACACTTTGGTTGCAACGAGCGACCCCGCGGTAACGCCTGATTTAAAGATGACGGAGCAAAATGCGTGTTTTTTTGTCGGCAGCAACGCCGACGTATCGGTCGATTCGCGCCAGTTTGGCCCTGTGCCGCTTGAGCTCGTGTATGGCAAGGTGCTCTACCCTGCGCTGCAGGCTGATCGCTTGCCAGGCGCCCCACAATCACCATGATCGACGGCAAGCAACAACGCTCGCAATCTGCATTCGCGCTGCGCTACAAGGTGGCGTTGCTGGCGTTTTTGTTGTTTTTCGGAGTGCTTGCCTTTCGGGCAATTGAACTCGCGATTGCTTCACCGTTGCCCAAATCGGTGCTCGAACAGGCGCAGAAGGTGCGGCGCGGAGTCATATTTGATTCGCGCGGCCACGAACTCGCGATCTCACGCGATACGGTTTCTGTCGGCATAAAGCCGCTCGAGGCACGTCTGCAGCTTGAGGGAATCGACATCGTCGCGCGCGTGACGGGCACCCCAAAAGCCGAACTCGTGCAAAAGATTAAGACGAGCGATAAGTTCTTTTATCTTAAACGCAAGATGCCGCTCGAAGAAGCGGCTCCGCTCAGAAAACTCGATCTTGCGGGTCTCGTGCTGCAGAACGAACCCGACCGC
>JAKQXK010000540.1 GCA_029561505.1 Spirochaetota bacterium
CGATCACTTCTTCGAAGCGTCCCTGTTGCAGGTCTGCAAGTGTGCTGATCGCTTCGGGGTGTCTGAGCAGACTTTTGGGTGTCAGCACGATCAACGGCTTTTTCATTTTGCGCAGTGCCTGGCGCATCAGCGCATGGTATATTTGTGCCGGGTTCGTCAGGTTACAGACGATCATGTTTTCTTTTGCACACAACTGCAAAAAACGCTCGAGCCGCGCGCTCGAATGTTCAGGGCCCTGGCCTTCGTATCCGTGTGGAAGCATCAGCACGAGCCCGCTCATGCGGTTCCATTTAACCTCGCCGCTCGAAAGAAACTGGTCGATGATAATCTGCGCGCCGTTGGCGAAATCACCGAATTGCGCCTCCCAGATTGTCAGACTCGCTGGTGACGAAAGCGAATAACCGTATTCAAAGCCGAGCACTGCGTATTCAGATAGCGGCGAATTGAGGATCTCGATCTTGCCCTGACTATCGCTGATGTGATTGAGTGGCGTGTACTTAGCTGCGGTATTCGTCTCAAGCAGCACCGCGTTGCGGTGCGCAAAAGTACCGCGTTCTGCATCCTGGCCGCTGAGGCGAATGCCGATTCCCCGGCTGAGCAAAGTGCCGAATGCAAGGGCTTCGCCCATACCCCAGTCGAGCGCCAAATCGCCTTTGGCCATTTTGGCCCGGTTTTCAAGCAACGAAAGAAGCTTCTTGTGCGGATTAAAACCCGCAGGTACCGTTGTTATTGCTTCCGCTACTTTTTGAAGCTCTGCAGCGGTCATGGTGGTGTCGGGTTCGTCCTGGCCGTTTTTAACAAAACCCGACCAGAGGCCCTTCATCGAGTCGACGTTGATGGTGACGTTTTTTTCTTCTGTTTCAACAAAACTGCGCTCAAGCGCTTCGGCGACCGAGGTCTTGATCGCTTCGAGCGCCTGCGCGTCGTGCCCTTCTGCTAACAGGCGTTTTTCGTAGATTTCTACCGGAGTGGGGTGCTTGCGAATCGTATCGTACATGGTGGGTTGCGTAAACGCCGGTTCATCGGTTTCGTTATGGCCATGGCGGCGATAGCAGATCAGATCGATCACAACGTCTTTTTTATAGCGTTGTTTGAATTCCATCGCGAGCGTGAGCACGCGGTGGCAGGCCTCGGGGTCATCGCCGTTAACGTGGAATATCGGCACCTGAAAACCTTTGGCTAGGTCGGTGGCGTAATCGGTCGAACGCGATTCTTCAGGCAGGGTTGTGAAGCCGATCTGGTTATTAATGACAATGTGCAGCGTGCCGCCGGTCGAATAGCCGGGCACCCCCATGAGGTTCAGGGTTTCAGGCACGACACCCTGGCCGATGAATGCCGCGTCACCGTGAATCAGTATGCCCATATATTTTTCGCGGGCATCGTCGTTGTTGAGCGTTTGTCGCGCGCGCACCGACCCCATACAAACCGGGTTGACTGCTTCAAGGTGGCTCGGGTTAAACATGAGTGTGAGGTGCACCCTCTTGCCTGATGCTGTAATACGTTCAGAAGAATAGCCAAGATGGTATTTTACGTCTGCGTTGTCGTAGGTATTGACATCGGCCTTTTCTTTGAATTCGGCAAAGATGAACTGAGCCGGCTTTTCCATGATGTTTTCGAGCACGTTGAGACGACCGCGGTGCGCCATGCCAAGCACAATGCCATTCATTGCCATTTGCCCCGCTTGCTCAACCGCGGCATCAAGCATGGGAATCAGCGCGTCGCCACCTTCGAGCGAAAAGCGCTTCTTGCCGACGAATTTTTTACCGAGAAATTTCTCGAAATAATCGGCCTGGTAGAGTTTTTCGAAGATACGCAGCTGCTCAGCCTTCGAGACCAGCGGGTTCTTGCTTACAACCTCCATCTTGTACTGCAACCAGCTGCGCTGCTGCACATTGTCGAGGTAATAGTGCTCGATGCCTATGCTGCCGCAATAGACCTTTTCGAAATGTTCGATCACCTCTTTGAGACGGGCGACACCGAGGCCCGGCACTTCGGTATCGTATTCTGCTTCGAGATCGTCACGCGTCAGGTTATTCAGGCGATCTTCGATCGTCGCGCGGTCTCGCTTGCGTATGCCGAGCGGATCGAGGTTCGCGGCAAGGTGGCCGCGACTGCGGTACGAGTTCAGCAGGTTTTGAACTCCCATCTCTTTCAGTAATGATACGTCGATGCCCGAGCCGGCGATCAGCTCGTCGTTTTTTGGTCTGCCACCGCTTTCGAGATCACGAAAGAGATCGCGCCACTCAGGGGCGATATTCTGCGGTTGCTTCTGGTATTGGTCGTAGAGTTCTTCGAGAAAGTACGCCTGGTCGGCTGACAGCGCACTCGATGCGGATTTCATATTTTCGGGACAACTTTTAACCGATGGCGGTCAAGTAGTTTTTAAATACCATCGTTTTGTTTTTGAGCCCCGAACCCCTTGCTGCGGGGCCAATTTGACTTTTCGTCCTGTCGGTTTTACCCGACCCGCAGTAATGTCCGAGAGACCCAAGGCGACAAGCGGCCGTCAGAAGAAGCCCCGTGTTTACCTGCGCATTCTCGGTTATGCGGCCCGATATAAGTGGCGTTTCATTC
>JAKQXK010000542.1 GCA_029561505.1 Spirochaetota bacterium
GGCGCCTGCCGGCGCGCTGTGCGAAAAAAAGCATTGCCTTTACCGCCGCGACCACCCTGCGCGGCGATGTAGGTGCCGGGCTCGGTGAAGTCGTGCAGCAGCGCGCCTGTCGCCGGGTCTATAAGTTGTGTACCGAGCGGCACCCTGATCACCAGATCTCGGCCCTTCTTGCCATTGCAGTTCGAGCCTTCGCCGGGCATGCCGTTTCGCGCGCGGTAAACCTGCTCGGGGCGAATGTGTGAAAGCGCGAGCAGCTGCTCGGCTGCCGTGAAAATGACGTCGCCACCATCGCCCCCGTTACCGCCATCGGGCCCGCCGAACTCCACCGATTTTTCATGCAAGAATGAAATTTCGCCCGCGCCACCTTTACCGGCCTGAACACGTATTAAAACTTCATCGACGAACTTATGCATGGGATTATTTTTTTTATTTTCGCTCGATGCCGCGAAAATAAAAAAAAGAAATGAGGCCGAATCTCTGCGCCCGAGCGTCTGATCTAAACGGGCCCTTAAGCCCAAAGGAGTCATCAATGCAAAAATCTCTATTGCTCGCCGTGGCAGCGGTTCTGAGTGTCACAGCAATTTCGGCCAAGGGCGAATGCCGCGCCGACCGCGAAAAGTTTTGCGCGAACGTCATCAAAGGCAACCACAAAGGCCTGTGGCAGTGCATGAAAGAGCACGAAAACGAGCTCTCTGAACAGTGCAAAAACCACATTGCACAGGTGCGCGAAAAAAGCCGTGACATCAAGAAAGCCTGTAAGGCCGACTACAAGAAGCTCTGCAAGCAGGTAAAATCAGGCGAAGGCCGCATTATTAAATGCCTCAAAGAAAATGAGGCGCAGCTCAGTGAAGGCTGCAAAGGCGCGCTTTCAGCTCCGGCGAAGGTGGAGTGAGAACTGCGGGTGGGGCTGCGGCCCCGCCGGACTAATCCCACACATCATACGGCTGCGTTGGGCCGGCTGCTGACCAGTTGGTTTCACCCCAAACCATTTTTGATTGGCACGTAGCTGATTTAACACCTGCAACACCGCCGCTGTTTAAGTGACCCGCGGTATCGACACAGAGATAGCGAAAATTTGTACTGCCGCGCAACTGCAGCGTATACCCGCTGCCGATGGAATAGACTTGAGAAGTGCCTTGCGGCGTCGCTCCCACCGCCCCCCCGGTCGTTTGTATGTTAAACGCAGGGTTTGTACCGTCGATCGTGTAGATGATGCGGTCAACATTGTCGTTGCAAGTTAAAGTAATTGCATAGGGTATCTGGCAGCGCCCATTGGTGAAGGTGAGATCGTTCGTCGTGGGTGCGATGTCATCGCGCGTTACTGTCACACTCAGCGGCGTGTCTGTCCCTGTGGACACGGGCGTCATACAAACGCGTACGGTGTTCGAACCCGCAGAGAACTGGGAAAAACCAAGATTAGTGATAACAGCCCCACCCGACAAAACTGTGCCGGAAACATTAGTGCCGGTTGCATTGACAGCAGTCCCACAATCAGTGCCGCCAATCTTGACCAGATAGTTCATGGTGTCGGGTGTTTCGTTGCCCCAGGTGATGTTTGTTTCAAGATAACCCGTTGAAGAAACACCGGGTGGATTCGCCGCAATCGCACCCGCCTGAATCTGGAATGTATTCGGAGAAATCGCGTTACCTGAGAGATCGCGCAGCGCTGAAAGATCAAAGGTTATGAGTCCCGTACCCACTTCGCCGGACGAAATATTTAGCCGATAGGTCGTATCATTTATCTTGGTAACCCCCGTGATTTGCAGGGTACAGCCGGTGCCAATCGGATTCGGATAGCTGCTGAGGTCTTCTGCGTTGAGCATCGGCTCAGAAAAATAAATGGTTACATCGGTGCGCACGACAATCGTAGCGCGAGTCGCCGCGCTCGGCGTTGATGCAGGCGTTGTCGACGCAACCCTCGGCGCCTCCGTATCTTTCACAAAGCACCCCGCCTTCGGGTTAAGGCAGTTGCCGTCTTTATTCAGCTTGCAGGCTGTGAAAAAGGTGAGCGCCAAGGCAGCGGTGACAGCTGAAAAAACTCGTGCGTTCATAAATCCCCCATTTGAGTCTCTGCAGAAGAGTGCAGCTTGCATCAGAATTTCTCCGTGTACGAAATTGCGCAGCGCATGCCGGGCTGCGTGCTGTGGTCAGCTCCGAGCTGCCACTGCAGCGGTGATGCCTGCGCTTGTTTCGGCGGCGCGGCGTTGCCCATGTCGGGTTCGATAAAATACGCGTGCAGCATCGCACCGAGCCAAATGCCGGCAGTGACAGCCCCGCCGATGAGAGCGAGCTGGCCGAACTGGTTGGCAGAGGCTTCCAGACGATCGAACTCCGCCTGCGCAGCGTTTGCATCATAGAGCCCGGTGCCGCCAGAAGTATTTCTGTAGTGTTGCGGGTTGTACGTGTCGTACTGGTTCTTCATGACAACGAACATCGTGCCCATCGTCGCGGTGAATGCGATCGCCGTGCCGCCCGAGATCGCCCAGAAATTGCCCCAGCCATTGCGCTGCTTGTAATAGTGCCCCCAACCGGGAAACAGCAGTGAGCGCGTGAGCGCGCCTCGGTCTGACGGCACGAACAGGTCTTTGATTTTCTTTGCGAGGTTGTCAGAGACTTCGTTGATCTTTTCAAACATCTCGGCCGAAAGCGGCGCACTCGCGTGCTGCTCTTCGACAACCTCACCGTCAATCACCGAAAAGATGATACCGTGCAGCTCAAGCCGCTGTTCGACCGTGTTGTATTTGCCGTAGATCACGCCGTCGGCGCCGAGCGCCTTGCCCATTTCGCGAATCTTCTTTTGGTCATAAAAATCGCGCGGCTGCCATTTGTTTTCAGCGGTGTATTTTTTCCATAATGCGGAAGCAATTCTGTCATAACGGTATTTGCTCTTGATAGCCTCATGCACCGCATCGCCGATCGAGTTGGCGATGTACTGCAGGTTCTTGTCATTCGCCTCATTATAGAAATCCAGAAAGATCAGCTTCTTCACCGCAACAGGCTGAGGCCCTTCACCGACAACAATTGGTGCGCTTTTGAGCGGGGCGGCGGTGAGCGCTTGCGAGGCAAGCGCGAGAACACATAGAAACCTCACCCTCATATTCTTCACGACCAATACAGACGACGTGTGCGTGCCGTGAATACGGCTAAATGCGTGCCTGCGCTCATCTAAACGACGACTGCAATTGCCCCGGTTCAGACTGACAAGTCTTTCCCTGTACGCCTCATTTTTGGCGAATGAGAAACTTTACGTTCTGAGGTGCGCAGCGATTTTTGTCCCATGAAAACCATTTACCGTTTCGCCCTAACCGCAGCGCTCTTGATTGGTATCTGGCCTGACTCTCTTCATACCCAAACCCCCTTCACCCACGCCGCATTTGGTAGTTCACCCGATGCGGTTAAGGCCGCAGCAAAAGATGTGTCAAACCCACAAAGCTGGGATGAAACTGCG
>JAKQXK010000563.1 GCA_029561505.1 Spirochaetota bacterium
GAAACTCTATTGCACCTTCATGTTTGAAAACTACCGATAGGCCATTGACCTTCAGAATGCTGCCCGGTATCAGATAACCGCCGAGCTGCGGCCGATACGCATATATGTGGGCTTCACCCGGCGCGAGCGCCACCTTGTCAAAGAGTGTCAGCAGCACCCGATCATCTTTTTTCTTCATGACGGTGGCGAGATGAGACTTTTTGCCGATATCGACTGCACACATCTCGCCTTCTCTGAGGTCAGCGATATCTTTGATTTCGATGCGGCTTGTGGCACCGGGCAGAATTTTATCAAAAATTTCAACCCGGTCGTTGCCCGTGATGCCGGCATGCGAAGCCAGATAGTTCTGCAGGCGGCGGGCAAGCGCCCGCTGTGAGCTCAGCGCTTCATCTTGTTCGGCGGGCTTGAGTTCTTGAAAAAACTGTTGTGCTATTGCGTGTTGAGCCTTGGTAAGACCGCGATTCAGAATCACCTGCATGAACCGGTTCGAAAGCGCGTCGAGTTTGCGCTTGTGCCTGAGCCGCCATTGCAGATAAATGAGCGCCAGTACCACCGCTGCGAGAAAGTAGACGAGGTACCAGACAGAATGTGCGTCGAACCCGGCAAGTTCGAGCGCCTTGGGGGTTATCTGTAAAAACACCGGCAGCATGCTGCCAGAAATTTCAGCCTTTCAGCGGCGTCATGCGGCTTTTCAGCAGCGCGATAATTTCGGCCTGCGACATCTTTTTTTCAGAGAGGTCGACAAAAAAGCGGCTGAGCAATTTGTATTGTTTTGCCATGAGCAGCAGCCAAATCATGAAATAATCGAGTTTGCGAAACACAATGGCGCGCGAGTCACGGTAGGTCGCCAGGTTGTCGATGAAGTCGGCCGGCATGTCGAGAAAATGGCGGTTCATATTCACATGATGCCCGATATGGTAACCATCGTTGAAGCAGCGCTTATTATAAGGTGAGTCGATAAACGAAATGCTGTTGAGGTATGGGTTCGCAGGGTCTGAGGTTTCAACGAAGGCGTGCTGTGTCCAGTTGCCGGCCATAAGCAGAAAGCGGGTTAATCCCCATGGTATGATAAATACGATCAGCGTGACTTCGGTATTGAGGTAAAGACACGCCGCCATAATGGCATACCACGAGAGTTCGCCGAATACCGCCTTACGAAAGAGCGGCCAGCGGCCACGTTTCACAAAATAGTTACCGAGCGTAAAAATACCGAGTACAGCAAACGACAGGTAATAGTGCAGAAAGGCCAGAAAGCTGTCGCGCCGGTATTTGAGCGTTGAGCTGAGGTCGTCTTTGAGGTTATTTTCCGGGTGGTGCATGCCCAGATGGTGAGAAAAATAGGTATAAGGAGTCATACCGAAGAAGAGCCCGAGCCCTGCCTGCGGCCACACGTTCAGAAAACGTAATGCATAATGGAACAGAGGCCGGTGCGAAATATTGTGCAGCATCAGCGTATATGGCCCCAGATAAAACAGAAACAGCGCAATGTGGGCAATGCCGAGGTAGAGGCGGTATTCGGGAAACAGCAGAATCAGAGTCGCCATGCCGGGCATAAGAATGCTGAGTTTGATGAGGCAGGTGAAAAGATCAATATCGCGTTCGTCTTTAATGACCGAAAGCACCAGCTTTTTGAGAAACCCGCCCAGACGAATACCCGGGGTCACCGGGTCACCACCGATCAGTGTGTTTTCTGCCATGCACAAAAGTCGACGGTTGCGACATGCGGAAAAGGAGAAAACCCTGTGCGTTGCACAGCTCTGGGTGTTTCGTGCAGGTAGTTCGGCCGGGGTTGTACAAAATATTGTGGCCGAGGTGAGTAAGTACTTACTACAATACACCCGCGAGGGTATTATGGCAGGCACTACGAAACAATCTTTATCTGAAAGCTGGGCAGAGCTTGATGAGGCAGTAGCAGGGATGCCCGAAGGCCAGCGCAAGATTATACACGCGGCTATCGACGAATTTGCCGAGAGGGGTTACGCCGCCTCGTCGACGCTCGCGATCGCTGGACGCGCGGGGGTTTCAGAAGGCCTAATCTTCAAGTATTTCAAAAATAAAATAGCACTACTTCGGCAAATCGTGTTTCCGATTCTCGCCACTGCGATGATTCCGCTGGCGATTCGCGGAGTCAAAAGCGTCACCGATCTTCAGCATGAAACGTTCGCGGGGCTGTTGCGCGCACTCGTGCGTGAGCGTCTCGAATTTGCGCGCCGCCATCAGAAACACCTGCGCATTCTGTTGCAAGAGCTGCCCCTCAACGAAGAGCTGCGCACGGGTATGGTGAAGATGCTCAAGTCAGAGCTGTTTCCCGTGTTGCAGCAGAAGATTCTCCAGCACCAGAAAACGGGCGAGTTGCGGCCCATGCCAACCGAGCAAATGCTCAGCCTCATCATGCCGCAGATTCTGGGTTTTGTTCTGGGGCGCGCGGTGCTGGGTCTGCAGTTCGGTAAAAGCGATGAGGCAGATTTAGACGTGCTTATCGAAGTCATGCTGCAGGGACTACATGCACCCGGCATTTATGACAAAAAG
>JAKQXK010000570.1 GCA_029561505.1 Spirochaetota bacterium
GCTCGATCTGACACGCAACTATAAAGATATACTCTCACTCAACGCCGAAGACTCTACCGTGACTGTCGAGGCAGGCATTCTCGGCCCCGAACTCGAGCAATACCTGAATGAACGTGGTTATACCTGCGGGCATTTTCCGCAGTCGTTTGAGTTCGCGACAGTAGGCGGATGGCTCGCCGCACGCGGGGCCGGCCAGGCTTCGACAGGCTATGGCCGCATCGAAGACATGGTTGTCGGTTTTCGGGCGGTGACACCTGCCGGGCTCATCTCATGTGGTAACTACCCTGCCGCATCGGTTGGCGGTGATATTCGCCATTTTCTGATGGGCAGCGAAGGCACTCTCGGCGTGATCACGCGTGTCACACTGCGCGTGCGCCGCTATAATGCGGCGAATGCATCGCTGAAGTCTTACATGTTTAAATCATTTAAAGAGGCCGTTACCGCAATGCGCGAGATGATGCAGTCGCAGGTTATGCCTCCGCATTTTTTTCGTATCTCTGACCCTGAAGAAACTGAGATCGGCCTTGGCATGAAGGGCAAAGACAAGGGAGTCACCGGCGCACTGCTGAATCTGCTCGGCTTTAAGCAGGGTGGCCGTTCGCTCATGTACGCAATCTTTGAAGGTGACCCTCAGCAGGTTAAGCTCGGTGCAAGAACTCTCGGCCGCATTGTGCGCAAGAACCGCGGGCTTTCGCTGGGTTCTTATGCAACGCGCAAATGGCTCGAGCAACGGTATTCATCTGCCTACATGCGCGACCCGATGATGGATGCAGGCATTCGCATCGATACGCTTGAGACTGCCGTACACTATTCGAACCTGACACAGCTGTGGCAGGCGGTGCGCGCTTATATCAAGAGCGACGGGCAGACGCTTTGCCTCACGCACATTTCACACACGTACGAAACCGGTGCGAACCTCTACTTCATTTTTGTTTCACCCATGCTGGTCAAAGACGAACTGCAGCAATTTGAAAAGTTTCACCGCGGCATCGTGCAGGTTTTCGCCGAAAATGGCGGCACGCTCTCGCACCACCACGGTATCGGCCGGCTCGCAGCCCACCTGCTCGACAGGCAGCATTCGCCCGCGACGCTGCAGGCATGGAAAGCCGTCAAAAAGTCCCTCGACCCGAAAGGGATCATGAACCCCGGTGCGCTGATTTTCTGACAGAACACCATGCAGACGATAGTTCGCGTCTGGGCATGGCTGGGTGACATAGGGTTAGCGCATGCAACTGACGGTGCATCGCAGGCCCTGCTGCGGCTCTTTAACCGCATCGCATTCATCTCTGCGCTGACCGTCATCATTCAGTCGTTAAGCTTTCTGGCGCTCGGCCTGAATTACGTGGTGCTCGTCAACGCGGGCGTTACGGTGGCATACCTGAGTCTACTGGTGCTGACGCACTATGGTTCGTTTCTGCTCGCGCGCATTTTCTTTCTGACTATCGCCGCATTTGCCATAACGCATCACCATCTCTATTTTGGTTTTGCGTCTGGCTTTTGGATACTTCTGCTGAACCTGACGCAGGCCGCGTTCGTGCTTTACCCGCAATTGCGCATATCGAGGCTCTTGCTGCTGTCTGCCTTCATCGCAGCGACCATCGTGACAATCGTGCTCGCAAGCCTGTCTTTTCAGCCTCTCTATGACAAGATGACAGTCGAGCAGGCGGCGAAATTTATGCGAGGCAACCTTATACGCGGGCCGATTCTGCTCATGCTCGTTGCCTTTTATCTGGTCTATGAAAACCGGCGCAACGAGCAGGCATTGCGCTTTACCGCGAATAAGGCAACCGATGCCGGCAATGCGAAGTCATTTTTTCTCTCGAACATGTCGCACGAGCTTCGTACACCCATGAACGCAATCAAGGGTTTTGCTGAAATTCTGCTCGAATCGACAAATGGTATCGCAGACGCGAAGGTGCGCGAACAGTTTAATGCATATCTCAACCAGATTCGAATTTCTTCGGCGAATCTGACATCGATTATTGATGACATTTTAGATTTTGCCCGCATCGAAACCAACCGCATTACCCTGCGCCGGGTCGATTTCAATCTGGCCGAGACTGTGCGCAACGTCATGCAGACCGCGCAGTTTTATGGCCACCGAAATAAAGATGTCGAGATTCAGCTTGAAATCGCAGAGAATGTACCGGCGCGAATCGCCGGTGACCCGTCGCGCCTCAGCCAGGTGCTGCTGAACCTCGCCGGCAACGCGATGAAATTTACGCATCGGGGTTTCGTGCGACTCAAAACGAGTCTGCTCGAAGAGTCGCCGACTGCCTATTGCATCTGCTTTGAAGTTGAAGATACGGGTATTGGCATTCCGGGTGAAAAGCTGCCTTTCTTGTTCGAGAGTTTTTCGCAGGTGTCGCGCGAAACTGCTGTGCGCTACGGCGGTACAGGTTTAGGCCTCGCGATTAGCCGGCATCTCGTTGAAATGCAAGGCGGAAAAATCTCAGTCATGAGCAGCCCCGGCAAGGGTTCGGTCTTTACCCTAACCATGTGGTTTGGTAAACCAGGCGAAGAACCCGAGTCGCTGCGCAAGAGCGGCCGCGACCTGAGGGGCGCCCGTATACTCGTCGCTGAAGATAATGAGGTCAATCAGTTACTCGTACGCACCTTGCTGGAATCTTGGAACGCAAACGTTGAAATTGTCGATAACGGTCTCAACGCGCTGGGCCGTGCCCAGAAAGGCGGCTTCGATCTGATTTTGATGGACCTGCAAATGCCGTTTATGGATGGTATAGAAGCGGCAGAAAATATTCGTTCGCTCGATGAACCTGAAAAAAGCCAGGTGGCGATCATAGCATTAACAGCCGATGTGCTCAGCGAAACCCGGCGCAGAGTGCTCACCGCAGGTATGAACGATCTCGTGACAAAACCGATAAACCAGGCAGAGCTCTACCAGACCTTGCGGCGCGCTCTGCAAATCGCCGAATAGCAGGCGCTTGTCGCTCACGATTCGTCGGTGTGCAACTGCAGATGCGCCGCGACCGTACCATAAACCTGATCAGCGGTCAGTTCGCGCCCGCAGCGAAAATGCAGTTTCGGGCAGGCGGCGAGACCCTTATGGTTGCACGGTCTGCACTCGATATCGCGTGCGCTGAGCACCTCGGCGTTGCCACCCAGCGGAAAAAAACCAAATTCTTCGACCGTGCTTAGAAACAGGGCGACGAGCGGCGTTTTTGCCGCAGAAAGCAGGTGCATCAGCCCACTGTCGTTTGCCACAATCACCTTCACGCGGTCGGCGAGTTCGGCCATTTGTGCGACGCTGAGTTCTGCCTGCAGAAATACCATACGCTTTGCATGGCGCTTCAGGTAAGGGTGTTCCCTCAGAAAAGTGAAGGTCTCTGCTTCATCGGGCCCGCCTAGCCACACGATACGCTGTCCCGGCAGTTTTTCGAGAATTTTTGATGCCAACGAAGCAAAATATTCTGCGGGCCAGCGTTTCGTCATCCAGCGGGCGCCCGGTGCAATTAAGGTCGTGGGTGACGCTACGAATTTTTCGAGCGCTTTGGGTAATTTCGCACGCGAAAGTGAAACCATCGGGTTTACTGGTTTTTCAAGCAGACCTTCGAGAGCGGCGAAATACCTGTCGGTCACGCGCAGCTTTTCGTGGTAGCGATTCTTTTTGAGCCAGACGAGCAGAATACGATTGAGATATGGCTTTCGGTAGCGTCTTTTTTCGTTTGCACCGACCAGCAGCGAAAGCACACGTGACTTTAGGTTGCTTTGCAGATCGGCGATGAGGTCATAGCGTGAGACATCCGCCAGTTTTTTGCGCACCTGCCAGAGTGTATCGTTCTTGTTCCATTCGACGATGCGATCAACTTGCGGGCAGGCAGAGATAAACGCTTTGTGCTGCGCCTTGACGAGAAAGGTGAGCCTCGCTTCGGGGTACTGTGCTTTCAGCGCCGTAAGCAACGGGGTTGTCAGCAAGATATCGCCGATCGCGCTGAAGCGCATCACCAGAATTTCTTTCACTTGATGATTCCCTTTATCATGTCTGCCAGAGTGTCAAAATCGCTATTTGTGAGCTCGTGACTGATTTCATGCACCTTGATTTCGTGCGCAGATTCTTGCAGCCGGCGAACAGCCGCCGCATAACGAGTCGCTATCGCCTCGAGCCGAGTCTCGGTTTCAAAAACATCGCGAGCGCTGCGGTCGGCGAGGCGCCGAACGGCAATTTTGGTAGGCAGGTTAAGAAAAACAAGTGCGTCAGGGCGCAGAATGCGAGTGTCGTCGAGATATTTCTGAAGTATGTTTAATGTTTCGCCGGTGTCGGCTGATTGGTACGCGCAGGTTGAGATAAAATAGCGATCAAGCAGCACGACGTTGCCGCTGCTGAGCGCAGGTTCAATCTGGTGTTTGATATCCCACAGCCGGTCGATGAGAAACAGGTCGAGCAGATCGCCGCTGACCTTCGCGTCTATTTTTGTCGCCGTTCGCAAAATGCGGCGAATCTCGCGCGAAGCATCTGTTTTTTCTGTCGGCTCGCGCAGCTGAATGGTTTTTACCCCCGCCGCTGCCAGTCTTTCGGCGATTGCGGCGATTGTGGTGCTTTTGCCGCTGCCGTCAATGCCCTCGAATACTATGAATTTACCTGGCATTTTTGGCGTTCATGAGCACTTATCGAGACCCGCTCGTGAGCATTCGCGCATTTGCACACAGGCCTTCAATGATTATAGAACCGCAGTCATCACACCAAAACCGGGGCGAGAATGCGCAATTCTGCCAAGAAATGAGGCCGGTAAATATTGATTTGTGTTGCTTGGCTATGCGCACCCTGAAAATGCGGCGATGGCAATGCTTAGCAGATACACAATGTTCGAACTTCTGACGAAGTCCGCGGCAAAATACACAAACGGGGTGGCACAGATGTACCGGCCCGATAAGAACTCACCCTACGCCAAAATTACCTTTCAGCAATTTTTTGAAAAGGCACGGGCGATTGGCCTGGGTCTCGACGCGATCGGCCTTAAGCGCGGCGATAAAGTTGGCTTTATCGCCGATGTCGGCCAGAACTGGTTACCGGTCAGCATGGGCATCAACGCCATCGGCGGGGTCGACGTACCGCGCGGCACCGATGCGACTGCGCAAGAGCTCACGTACATTTTTAAGCATGCCGACTGCCCGGTCATCATTCTCGACAATGAAAAAGTCTACCAGAGCATCGCCGCGAGTCTCGGCTTATTCGAGCACCTGAAAACGATCATTTTTGTGAACCCGGCTTCACCGCAGACGCCGTCAAATATCACCGTCTATTCGCTGAAAGACATTATCGAAAAGGGCAACGCCGCGCATGCCGCGAACCCCGAAAGATTT
>JAKQXK010000581.1 GCA_029561505.1 Spirochaetota bacterium
TAATCTTGTACTTTGATAATCGCCTGTTCTGGGTTTTCAACCTTGAAGAAAATCGCCGCATTTTCATGCACCGGCACGTTATCTTTGGTCATGATTTGTTGTTTCATAACATCGAGCGTGCGAATGCGCATATCGACGCGAACCATGCGCTGAATAATGGGGATTATCAGGCGTAAGCCCGGTTGTTTGATTCCAGTGAATTTGCCGAGCGTGAACATGAGGCCTTGCTCGTACTGGTTGATGACCTTGAGAGTCAGAAAGGCAAGAAGAAGCGCAGGTAAGCCAACGGCGATGATTTGTTCCATGAACGACAATCAGCCGCGGCACGACGGGTGTCAATTACTTAGAGTGCGGACTCGTAGATGTCAGATAGTGAGATGTTTTCGTCAGCGATTCTGAGTTGCTTCGTTTCAGCGCCATGCTGTGTTTCAACCCAGGCACCTTCGGTGTTGCGGATATAGATGGTGGCGGCCCTTTCACGGCTATCAATGAGAACCAGCTGCTTCAGACTCTGCATTTGCCGATAGGCTGCTGCCTTCTCGTTTTTATCAAACGAAGCCGTCAAGTCTGACAAGATCTCGATAACTACATCAGGGTTTTTCTTGCTGTGCTGCGCATCTTCGATAGTTGGCGAACAGAAAACGGTTACGTCAGGGTAGAAGTATCTGCTTGAATCAACATGCACCCGTGCATCAGAAGCAAATGGCCGACAGTTTCGATTGCGAGCTTTAAATTTCCCGGCAAGGGCTACGATGAGATTGGTCTGAATGCTCAAATGCGCATCACTCGCTCCCGCCATCGCAATCAAATAACCGTCATAGAGTTCAAATTTTTGCTGCGACTTGACCTCGAACTCGAGGTATTCTTCGGGAGTCAGCAAAGCTGGGGCTGGCAACGCCATTTGTCGGTACGCCAACACCCAGAAGTCGTGCGTAAAGCGCATATCCGTCGGTGCGGGCATTTGCCCGCACCGATTCTACGGATTCACAAACTTCGGCCGGCGGCCCTCGACGCCTGAGCGCAGCGCCTCTTCGAAATTTTCACCCATCAGTTCGGCGAATGCGTCGAGACTCGGGTCGTTGTCGAAGAACTTCAGGTTTTCACGACGCAGGTTGCGCTTCACCGCGCGAATGCCGGCGAGCGGTTTCTGAAAAAGCCGGCGCATGAATTTTTCGCCGTGTGCCTGCAGGTCTGCCGGCGGCACGAGTTCGTTCACCACACCGTAACGCAGGCAGTCTTCGGTCTTGAACATATCGCCGGTCTGAATGAGTGCAGACATGTTATGTTCGCCCACCTGAGAGGCGATCATGCGTATCATCGCTTCGGGCATCGAAATGCCGAGCATCACCTCGGGAAAAGCCATGCGGCCTTTGCCCTCGGCCATGAAGCGCCAGTCAGCGGCCATCGCGAGCACGGCACCCGCGGCAAACGCATGGCCCGGCAAAAGCACGAGCTCGGGCTTTGCAAAAGCATAGATGCGCCGCGTCGCCGCAAACAGCAGCCGAAACATGTCGAGCTTCTGCTCACGCGCAAGGCTCAGCATGAAGCCAGCGTCGAGGCCTGTTGAAAAGACCGTCTCGTTAGCCGAGGTGAAGATCACACCCCAGACATCGGGGTCTTTTTCCATGAGGTCGTGCGCCGCAATGATCTCTTCGAGTGAGCGGTCATTGAACCCGTTCTGTTCACCGCTCTGCAGCCTGATGTAGCCGATGTGGTCTTTCACCTCGACCAAAAGCGTATCGAAATCTGTCGCGGCGCCAGCCGCGACAGATATTTCACTTAACTTCATGCTATATTCTGGTGCCGAATATCAAAGCTTTCGGCCAGGCGAAAGGCTTCTTTGTTTCGTGCCATAAAATCGGGAACATGCGTCAGCTTGTCTTCTTGCCAGAGCGAGTCACCCACGACGTTGATAATGCCCTTCGCATGCGGCTCGAGCGCCGCGCCGATCGCACCCACGAGGTCTTTCTCTTCAGTGCCACGGTAAGGCGTGGTGAAGTACTGTGCTAGATCCTTCTTTTCATAACCTTGCGCGAACTGCGTGAAATAGTCGCTGAAACTTAAGCCAGAGGCCTTCCAGTCGGTTTTAAGCTGCGTTGCGCCGGGAAAGTTCTCTTTCTGCACCCCGCGCTGAATCAAGAGGCATATGCCCCGCAGCGACTTTGAAGGGAAAAGCCCCGCGCGCACGATGCGAATGTGGTTGGGATTTTCGACCGCAAGTTTCTCGAGTGCATACTTGGCGAACGCCATCGAGCCATAGGCGATCTCAAGAGATTTGAGCCAGTAATAGCTCGAAAAGCCAATCGTGAGACCGGGGTTCAGTTCGTCGATCAGCGACAAAACCGGGCGCACCGAAAAGTCAAAGCACGCTTCGACATCCTCAATCGGCGCAAGCTCTGCCGGGTAACCGACCATGCCGAACGCAGGGCAGAACACGAGCACATCGACCGGCGCATTAAGCGCAGGTTTTATATTGCGGATGGATTCTGGTTTTGAAAGATCGACGCCGAAAACGGTTGTCTCGACTGCGCTCGACAACCGGTTTTCGTCGACGCGGTCGGTGAGCGCAGTCGAACCGCCCGCGTCAGCTTTCGAGGTTGTGACGGTGATTTTCGCATTCGCGTCTTTTGCGCGAATCGCTTCAATCGCCTTTTGGCCAGCGACGCTCGATGCGCCGACGACGAGATAGTGTTTTGGTTTCATTTAATTCTCCTTTCTTGTAACAGCGACCTTGCGGCTGCGGTTGCAGCAGCAAGGTCGCGCCTACATGTATATGACCAATCATTCATTTCATAGCTATGGAATTTCATGGCTGGGTTTAGGCTGTGAAAATCCATAGCTAGCTCAGTTCAGACGGGTGCAAATTTCTGCAGAAAAAATTCTTCTAAGATTTCAATCGGCCGCGTGCTGCGCTGCGTCTTCGCGCGCAAGATTGCGCCTTCGGTGCTGTTGAGAATAATCTCGGCGAGCGTCTCGGGGTCTTCGCCTTTCGCCAACGTGCCGTTTGCCTGCGCATCTTTCAGCGCCTCAGTGAGGTATGATTGCATGCGGCGAAAAACCTTTTCGCTCTGCGCAGCGAACTTCTCGCTCGCACCTGAAAGCTCTTGCGCAAAATTGCCGACGAGCGAGCCTTGCGTGTATTGCATTGTTGCAGCCATCTCTTTCATGCGCTCAAAATATTTTTTGAACTGCGCACGCGCGCTGAGTTTTTTCTCGCGAAAAATCGCGACGACGTTGGTCTCCCAGCGCTGCGCGTACGAATCGAGCACGGCGCCGACGAACTCTTCTTTGCTTTTGAAATAGTTATAAAACGAGCCTTTCAGAATCGCGGCCTTCTCGGCAATGTCAGACATGCTGGTGCCGTTGACGCCATTTTTCCATAACAGCTGGATGCAGTCGTCGATGATCTTTTCGCGCGTGGTTTTTGCCTGCACGCTGCCTTATATGAACGATCGGTCAGATTGTCAAACAATTCTGGCTATGATGGTGCCGAGACCAATAGACACCGCACCAAGCAGCGGCACCAGAAAGAAATTCACGAGCATACCGAATTCGACGGGCTTGGCGCCCATCAGCACCGCCATGCCCCAGTGCGCGATCAGCACAAAGATCGCCGAAAGCATGACACTCTTGTGCTGGCGCAATTCGGCTAATCTGTAAATGCCTTTTGAAACCATCATCAGAAAGAGAACGAGGCACGCCGGGGCATGGGGCAAAAGGCTGAATAAGATTATACCCATCAAGAACTGGATAATCGTCTCTACAGTCAACACGTCGGGCCGTGAAAATGTACTGCCGAGAATCAAGGCGGGGACGAGAATGTATACCGCTATGAGAATTGCCGCAAGACGAAGCGTTTTCAATCCCGATGCTCCCCAGAGCTTTATGTCTCGACCGTGAAAACGCAGGGTAAAGCCAAATTTGCGAGAGAAAGTTCGCGCATAAAACTCACTCGTAGAACAGGGGGCGCTTTTTCCCTAATTAGGGAAAAAGCTCGCGTTGCGTATTATTTCCTCAATTGCACCATTGCTGCCATAAGGCGACGAAACAAACAGATAGTTATGCCTTTTGCCGATCAGAATGAAATGGTCGAGCCGCGTTTTGCCCACCTGAAAACGCCAGCGCACCACGCGGTGCTTGCCGAGCGTGACGGTTTCGAGGCGAAAATTGCGCACATGCTTGCGGCTCTCAGCTTGATGAGCGGCCTCGACAATCTTGAGAACCTGGCCTTCAGGCTGGGCGGGTAACACATGCAGCTCGCACAAGAACCCGCGCTCAGGGCGAGAGACCTGCTGCACATGCGGCGGCTGAGGGCTCCATTTGCAGAAATCAACCGTTTGCAGAGATTTGGCAAGATATTGAGGATATAGAGTTTCACCGGGTTGGTCGCGCACCTCAAAAGGGCCCGCAAACTCAATCGCGACGTCTGCGTTCGTGAAGGTGGTTGACTCTGCCGAGAGAGCGAAGAAGCAGCTCGCCAGCGCCAAACAGAACAAGCGGCAAACTCCATTAAAGAATCGGGCATGCGAGGCCATGGTTCAGACCGTCAATAGGCTCCCAATCGTCGAGTAAATATGTCAGGGTCTGGTTAAGTGTATGATGCGAGTCACGTGGGGTGTCTACCTCAACTTTCTCAGCGGCTTCAACAGCAAACACGCTGCGGCACCCGCAATAATCAGCCAACCGCCTACCTCGAACGCATATGCGGGTGAGGTCTGTTTTGCGAGGGCTGACAGGCCCACAGCGGCCGACGCAACCGATGTTTGAAAGACGATGTTATAGATGCTCATGACACGGCCGCGAGCTGCATCGACCGTCGCCTGCTGAATCGCCGCCGGTATCAGCGTGCTCATGAGGCCGCCGAAGATGCCGGAGAGGCCAAGGCTGATCGCCACGGGTACGGGAGCAGCGAGCCAGGGTATCATCAGCATCGAAAGACCGGCCGCGAGCGCACCCGCGATAATCATGAGACCGCGGGGCATTTTGTGTGAAAGTGCCTGCGCAAGGCCACCACCTGCCAAGAGGCCGACACCCAGAATCGTCATGAGCGAGCCGCGTTCTGCTTCACCGAGGCCAAGGCGTGACTTTGAGAACTCCGGCAAGAGGACTTGTAATGGCCCGACCAGAAAGAGCCCCACGAACGTGGCGGCGAGCAGCGACAAGATCAGCGGCTCGCGGCGCACATAGCGCAAACCGGCTCTGAGGCTGTGCCAGACCGATTCTTTGTCGCCGCGCAGCTGTTTGGGGCGGGTTTTGAGGGGCAAAAGCAGAAGCATGGCAAAAGCATACATAACACCGATCGTCGCAAAGACAATGTACCAGTCGAAATATTTGCGCAAGAAACCGACGACGAAGGGAGCAAGGCCGAAACCGACCATGATCATGATCTGTACTTTCATACTCTCGCGCGGTATGTGCTCTTGGTCGAAGAGATCGCCAAGCAGCGCCATGCGGCCCGGTATAATAAAACTGAGGCCGATGCCGTTGGCGAGCATGACCGCGATGAGCATGAGATCCCCCACCACAAAAGACTGCTGCGTAGTAAGAAAAACCATCGCGGCGCTGGTGTAAATGAAAGTTGTCTGCGCAATCATGACGACACGCTTACGCGTGAAGCGGTCGATCACGGTACCGGCATACATGCCGAGCACGAGTGGTGGCACGAGGTTGCCCGCGTAGACGAGACCGGTGACGGCGTCAGAACCGGTGACGGCGCGCGAATAGATGATCATCGCATAGGCAAACATGTTGCCGATGAGCAGCGTGAAAAACGAGTTGAGGTAGAACCAGATCAGCATTCAATACATTTGAGATTTTTTTGTATGCTGGCAAGATGAATAAAATCCCGGTCTGAGTGCAAAAGGCTTAACTTGTTCTCAATGGCTGTCTGCGCGATCAAGAGATCAGCACCACGACGAATCGTCAGGCCAGCTTTCTGGCAGTCGAAAAACATGCGGGCCGCAGCGGCAAACGAATCGAGGCCCTGCATCAGGTCATAGATGCGCTGCGTTTCGAGATACACCTTGAACAGGCTAAACTCTGCTGGCGTCTTGACCCCCTGCATAAGTTCTTGATAGGTATTAAGGAGATATACCGAACGGAATTCGATCTTCGATGATTCGATCGAGAGCCCTGGTTTCAGGAGTGTCTTGATCTTTTAGGAATGGGATAAATACCGAAGTGTCGACGAGAACCATGGTCAACGGAGAGATTTGTAGTCATAGTTTTCACGAAACGAAATTTTGCCTTTCAGTTCACGCAGGTCTTTACGGCGGTGATTCTCGACGAATTCGCGCAGCGCCTGCTCAACGAGATCGCGCTTCGTCTTGCTCTGCGAATACCTGAAGGCCTCTTTAACCAAGCCGTCGTTCAGTACGATATTGGTGCGCATACACATTAGTATACACATTGAACTTACCTGCAAAGCAATTTTACCGCAAGCTATGGAATTCCATAGCCACGCTGACTAAAAAATCTTGACGTATTGTTCATCTTTATCTCGACTTGCCGAACATGGACAAAAACGAAATCGCCGAAAGCATCAAAGAACTGCTCGTATCTGAAACTGATATGAGCTACCTCGCCGAACTGCCCGACAAGCATCTGCAGCAGCTGCACGCCGATCTGCAGACCTACATGAAACGCCTCGACGAGAACCAGCGCCCCGTCTTCAAGGCGATCGCAATTTCGACGACGTTCATACCCAACTTCATCATCGCGAAACTCGCCCATGACTATTTCACTCCCTACATCGTTGCACAGGTTTGCGAATACATGGACCCGAAAGCAGCGGCAAAAATCGCCAAGTCGCTGCGCGTCGACTATATGGGCCAGGTCGCGGTAAACGGTGACCCAAAGGTAACAGCGCGCATCGGTGATTGTGTCGAAGTCGACATAATCGTCAACGTCGTGCGTGAAATGGTGAAACATTCGTTCTTCTTGAAGCTCGGTGAAATCGCCGACATCTTGAACGAGAACCACCTCAAGAATGTGATGCTCAAGATCAACGACGACAACGCGATCTTTCAGGTTGGATTGCACATGAAAGACGAGGGTAAGATTATTAGGCTCTCGAAAGCGTGGCCAAGCAGAACACGTGAATACGTCATCGGAGCACTGCAGAAGATCAACCACCCGCTGGCGTCGAAGCTCTAGCCAGATCGCTAGGGCCGAGTTGGCCTGGCAGGTATCCCGGAGCTCTATCATAAATGGTTTACCGTGCGTGAGACTTGGCCTCCCTTGGGCCCATGGTCAGACTTGCGCAAGGCAATAGCCATCGATAAGGTGAGCGAAGATGAGAAGCGAGCGAATGGTAGTGCTTGCCTTTGTTGGCGCTATGGTAAGCTGCATCAACTACGGGTCGGGGAAAATATCGACTGGGCCTTGAAACCTAACGCGATCTATAGGCGATCAGGCGGAACTGCAATCGGCACCACGAATGGCCGCGCGATTTTTACTTCGCAATTAGAAAATAGCATCGGCGCAACATCGATCTATGTGTGGACTGGATTATCTGCAAACTGGCAGGACACCGGAATGAGTTGTTCGGCTTGGATCGATAATACGGGTGGAGTACTTGGAACTGTTGGTGATTCTCTGTCGCCGCATAGCACCGCAATCAGCACCACTGCTAATACGTGTTCTGCCGCAGCCCCGCTATACTGCGTTGAACAATGAGCCGATCACCGAAGGTTCGTACGAAACACACGATCCCAGATGGTGGTGTAAAAGCCGAGATTGACCGTCTCGTCGCGGTGGTGCTGCAAATGAAAGTCAGGCTCGGCAATCGCGAGAGCCGCCATGGTTTTCGAGAGCCATTTTGGGTATGGGGAAAATCCGCAATGCGCTGCAATACCGAAATACAGGTTCAGCTGCAGAAAAATGATCACAGATTCAAAGCTGAAGGCAGAGAGCATCAGCGTTATCACCCATAACGAACCGAAGCCCAATGCCTCGAGCGGATGCATCACGAACAGTGTGAGTGGGCGCACCTCGCGGTATTTGTGGTGCAGGTAGTGCGCCCAACCATAGAACCAGCGCATGTGCGCGATGCGGTGTAAGACGTAGAGCGCGAAATCCATGAGCAAGACCAGCACGAGAGTGTCGCGCAAGGCCGTCAGCACACCGGCGTGACGATTGAGCTGCAGATAACCGTGTTTCCAGAGCAGCCAACCGGCGACCGAGATCACGGCGTTGACAAAGACAGTGCAGGTCATGAGAAGCAATTCAAGACTGCTGTGCTGCAGATTTTGTGGCGCCGTTTTGAAAAATCGGGGTACGATGCACTCAAGACAATAAGCACCCGACACAATCAGAATATTTAACGCAAAGAAGAAACCGGTTGCCTCGGCCACCGACATCGACCATAACCAGTCGAGCATATGGCCGGCTTTGGGCCAGTGATAACCCCGGCAATGCAATTTAACATCACACCCATTTGTCTGATGATATCAGCTATGCTGTAGACAGCGTAGCCCAGCAAGCTGATCAGCAGAAGACGATTCTGCTCGTCGAAGACCAGCCAATCATTGCACGCATGAACGCCGAAATCGTACGCGGCTTCGGTTATCACGTCATCGAGGCGTATACAGGTGAAGCAGCAGTCGAAGCTATCGGCAAGACCCCGGTCATTGATTTAGTTTTGATGGACGTTGATCTGGGGCCAGGCATTGACGGTACCGAAGCCGCACGGCAGATTCTGGCCTCAAAATGCATACCGATCGTGTTTTTAACCTCGCATGCCGAGCAAGACTATGTCGAACGCGTGCGCAAGATCACACGCTACGGGTACGTGATTAAGAATTCGGGTGAATTTGTTTTGCAGTCATCTATCGCGATGGCCTTTGAACTTTTTGAGGCCAACCAGAAAGCACTCGCTGCCAGGGCGCAGCTTGAGGCCACACTCAACGCGCTGCCCGATCTGCTGATCGAAATTGACGGCAGCGGGGTCTGCCTTGACTTTCATTCGCCCGTGGGCGATGGCTATCCGTTGATTAATGCCGACTACATCGGCCGCAACCTCAGCGAGACGATGCCAGCCGAAAGTACCGACGTCATCATGTCTGCTGTTGCAGAGGCTGAAACCAGCGGTACCTCATTCGGCAAGAGCTTTGCCCTCTTCAATGGCGACAAAACGCGTTGGTTTGAGATTTCTGTCGCGAAGAAGCCCATTGAGCCCGAGCTCTCGCATTACGTGGTGCTGAGACGAGACATTACTGAACGTATGCGCGTAGAAGAAGAGTTGCGCACGCACCAGGTTGAGCTGCAGGTGCAGGGCGAAGAAGTGCGCACGCAGCATGACGAGCTCGAAGAACACCGCAACAAATACTTTAACCTTTATGAATTTTCACCCGTCAGTATCATCAGCTTTTCAGATTCGGGAATCATAAAAGAAATAAACCTCACTGGCGCATCGCAGCTGCAATCGACGCGCAGCGGCCTCATAGGGCAATTGATCACGAAAATTATCAGCCCCGCGAACCAAGATGTATTTTATCTGGCGCGCAAGCGTCTGTTGGCGAGTGCTGAAAACGGCGCGCCCGAACCGCGCGAAACTTTTTCGCTGACACTCATGCGCGCCGACAAAACAGTATTCGCTACGCATGCGCAGCTAAGCTTCTCTCAGGTAAATAGCATGCGGGGCAGCTTTTTTCTGGTAGTGATGCCTCTCACTGAGGGTCAGTGAGATGAAACGTCCGCGAAAAAAAATCGTGCCTCGTGAAAAAAAGAAAACAGCAGACTTGGGGGCGAATCAGAATTTCCCGATTGTGGGTATCGGCGCTTCAGCGGGGGGCTTAGCCGCTTTCGAAGCCTTCTTTTCAGGCATGCCACCCGATACCGACCCCGGCATGGCATTTGTGCTCGTACAGCACCTGGCACCCGACCACAAGAGCATTCTCGCCGAGCTGATCAGGCGTTACACACGTATGCAGGTCTTTGAAGTCGAAGACGGCATGCAGGTGAGCATCAATTGCGCTTACATAATACCCCCCAACAAAGATATGGCGTTTATTGGTGGGGCGCTGCAGCTGCTCGAGCCGGCAGAACCCCGTGGGCGCAGGTTGGCGATTGATTTTTTCTTTCAGACGCTGGCTGAAGACCTGCATGAACATGCAATCGGTGTGGTGCTTTCGGGTACAGGGGGTGATGGCACTCTCGGTGCCCGGGCCATCAAGAGCGAAGGCGGCATGGTCATGGTGCAAAAACCAGAATCAACCGAATTTGATGGCATGCCTCGCAGCGTCATCGCAACGGGACTCGTCGACTATGAACTCTTGCCTGCAGAAATGCCTGCGCAACTTATGGCCTATGTCGCACGCGCCTACCAGAAGCCGCTGAAGTCAGAGCAGGTCTCGCCGGCCGATACCCAAAACGCACTGAAGAAGATTTTCGTGCTGTTGCGGTCTCAGACGGGCCACGACTTTTCGGAGTATAAACCGAGCACGATTCACCGGCGCATCGAGCGGCGGCTAGCGATTCAGCAAATTGCGAGCATTGACAACTATGTTGCGTACCTGCAAAAAACGCCGGCCGAGGTCGACGCGCTTTTTCATGATCTGCTGATCGGGGTGACGAATTTTTTCCGCGACCCTGAAGCCTTCGAGGTGCTCGAAACTCAGGTTATACCGGCACTGTTTGCAGGCAAAGCGGCGGGCAGCACCATTCGCGTCTGGTCAACAGGCTGTTCAACCGGTGAAGAAGCGTATTCGATCGCTATGCTGCTGCTTGAGCATATGGAAACGCTGGGGGAAAAATACAATCTTCAGGTTTTTGCCACGGATATCGACAGCCGGGCAATCGCCGTCGCACGCGCCGGCAAATACCCCGCCAGCATCGTGGCTGACATAACCCCTGAAAGACTCGCCCGTTATTTTGTCGCAGAAACTACTGGGGTCGCGTATCGAATTCACAAGACCGTCAGGGATGTCGTGATCTTCTCAGAACAAGACATGATAAAAGACCCGCCGTTCTCTAAGATTGACCTCATTAGCTGCCGCAATGTTCTGATTTACCTCGAAGCGCAGCTGCAGCACAAAATAATTCCGCTGTTCCGTTACGCACTGAATTGGCCTGGGTATCTTTTTCTCGGCACCTCTGAGGGCATCGGCGAATTCAGCGATCTGTTCGAAGTGCTCGACCGCAAGAACAAGATCTATGCCGCCCGCCAAAGCAGTTCACGCCGCCTGCCAGACTCGCCGGGCCGTTTTCAATTGCGCACGATTGAGCGCTATGTTTCGGCGGTCAATGCCGACGGAAAAAAGCTGCCGAAACGCGCGTCGGTTCGTGATTTGACAGAACAGGCGTTGCTGAAACAAATTCCACTGGCTGGTGCGCTCGTCAACGCGGCCGGTGACATTCTTTATTTGCACGGCAGAACCGGCATGTACCTCGAGCCTCCGCCGGGTGAAACCAGCACAAACAATATCATCAAAATGGCACGCGAAGGTTTGCGCCCTGCATTGAGTGGTGCGCTGCGTGACGCGGTTACCCGAAAAATGATTGTACGAAATTTTGGGCTTCAGGTCAAAACGAACGGCCACTACAGCGCGGTTAACCTGAGCGTTTGCCCTCTGGCGAATGCTGATGAATCAGCGCTCTTTCTCGTGATTCTCGAAGAAGCCTCTGTCGCTGAGATTGGTGAGAAGCGCGGGTCGAAATCAAAATTGCAGATCGGGTCAACCGCCGGCGCGCATTGCCGCGCTCGAGCAAGAGTTGCGGGCAAAAGATGACTACCTGCAGACTGCGCAAGAAGAGCTCGAAGGTTCAAATGAAGAGCTGAAATCAGCGAACGAAGAAATGCAATCTGTCAACGAAGAGCTTCAATCAACGAACGAAGAGCTTGAGACGTCGAAAGAAGAGCTTCAGTCGGTCAATGAAGAACTCGCCACGGTAAATAATGAGCTGCAGACAAAGGTGCTCGATCTCTCTCGCCTGAACAACGACATGAATAACCTGCTGGCGGGTACAGGCATCGCAACAATTTTTGTCGACCACAAGCTGCGCATTTTGCGCTTCACCCCGACGGTTTCACAGATCATGAATCTTATACCTACCGACGTCGGCCGACCGATCAACCATATTGTCTCGAACCTGCTGAATTATGAGACCCTCGTCAATGATACTCAGGCTGTACTGAATACATTGGTGCCGCTTGAAAGGCATGTGCAGGCGCGCGATAGCAAATGGTACACGATGGGCATTCGGCCATACCGCACGCTTGAGAATGTCATAGAGGGTGTCGTGATCACCTATACCGACATCACAGAAATGAAACTTGCCGAAGATGCGCTCGAAAAAGCCGTCAGCGTCATGCGCCTCGCGGCTGTCGTACGTGATTCAAACGATGCGATCACTGTGCAAGATCTGTTAGGCCGCATTCTCGCTTGGAACCAGGGTGCAGTGCGCCTTTATGGGTTTAGCGAAGAAGAGGCGCTGGCAATGAAAGCAAGCGACAGAATGCCGGCAGATCTGCAGCATGAAGAACTCGCGAGACTGATTGCGGCCAGCCAGGCACGGGTACTCACACCGCAGAAGACCCGACGCCTGCACAAGAACGGCGACTCAATTGAAGTGGCGATAGTGGCAAGCGCTCTGATTGGTGAATCGGGTCAGATTTATGCAATTTCAACGACCGAGCGGCGCATAGAAAAGTGACTGTTTCGACTTGACTTCGAGTGTATACTGAGAAAGTGACACTTAAGATGGAAGTTTCAGCCAAAGATTTGCGCAAACAGCCTGGCAAAATTCTCAAGAGAGTGACAAACGGACAAGAAGTCGTCGTCACCTATCGAGGTAAGAAGCTGGCGAGGTTCGTTAAGCTCACCGACCTTCGGGCTGAAGAGATCATCAGCGACGGAAAAGATGAAATTTTCGGTCTCTGGAAAAGCCACGCTAACACCTCAACGGTCGATGAACAAGTTCGCAATTTACGCGAACGGAGAATCTTCTGATTGTCGACAGCGATGTTATTATCTGGAGCCTGCGCGGCAACACGCGGGCTCAAGCCATGCTGCATGAAAATCTGCCATTCAAGATTTCGGTCGTTACCTATATGGAAATTGTTCAGGGCATGAAGAATCGCCGAGAGCTGAAGATTTTTCTGGACCAGCTCAAGCGCTGGTCAATCACAGTATTGCAGATCGATCGTGATGTTTCGGCCCGTGCGATGGCCTTTGTAGAAGAATTCTTTTTGAGCCATTCGCTGCAGATTGCCGATGCACTGATTGCCGCAACAGCGATCGAAGCGAAAGACCATTTGCTGACAGCAAATGACAAGCACTACAAGCAAATTAAGAGTCTGAAGATCGTCAAATTCAGGCCTTAATCGATTCAGTACTGCGCCGGTTTAAACTGCGCAGCACGCTCGCGATTACGACCGCCACAACCAACCCCGCAAACACGAGCAGCGCCCCCCAGAATACGCGAGTCGGCATGCGCTCACCGAGAAACAGCGCATTGCTGCCAAGCCCGAACACCGGCACGAGTGTACCGAACGGCATCACCTTACTCGCCGGAAACTTCAGCATCATTTTGCTGAAAAGTGAAAACGCCAGCTGCGTCGCGAAGAGCGCCATAAAGGCGACGGCAAGCCATGATTGCCATGACGCGTGTTGAACCTGATTCAGCATCTGGCCCGGCCCCTCGACGCTCAGCGCCAGCGCAAATAGCGGCAACGACGACAAAAAGCTTGTCCACGCGATGAAGCCCGCAAAGTCTTCGATGCGAAAAGTTTTGAGCAGAATGTTGCCAGCCGACCAGAAGAGCGCCGACAGCAGAATCAGTATAAATCCGACTGCTTGAGCGCCGCCAAAATAGTCATAGCCGATCACCAGAAGGCCCACCGCAGAAATCACAAAGCCGGCAATTTGCAAAAGGCTCACGCGCTCGCGAAAGATGACCCAGGCAAAGAAGATCGTGATGTAGACCTGAGTCTGAATCAGCACCGACGACATGCCCGCGGGTAGCTTGAGGTAAATTGCCCAGAACATGAGGCCATATTGCAGCACACCGATAAACAGGCTGTAGACGACGAGCCGGCGCCAGTCAACCGGCGGAAACTTGTAGAGCAGAATCAGCGGAAAGCCCGCGAGAAAAAAGCGGATTGCGCAGAGCGTGAACGGCGCAAACGATTCGAGGCCGATGCGAATCGCCACGAAGCTGAGGCCCCAGAACATGGGCGGCACGAGAACTCGAAACCAGTCTGAGGCGCTGATGCGTGAGACTCAAAAAGCTTCTTTGAACGTAAAATAGAAATTGGCGTCGCCCTGGTTGGTGAAACCCATGTCGAGGCGCATGTTGATCTTTTGCTCTTTGTCGACGAGTATTCTAAGACCCGTGCCGTAAGAGAACTTAAAATTCGACGACAGCGGTGCCGCAAGGTCGTTCGTCACATCACCCACACCGGTGAAGAGCACGAGACCAAGGCGCCACCACACTGGCAGACGGTAGTCGAACTGCGTGGTCCACAGGTGGCGGTCGAGGTAGCGGCCGTGAAAAAAGCCGCGCATCTGAAACTGGCCGCCGAGCCGGGGCATCGCGTACCACGCCACATCGCCCGCTGTGGTCGTGATGAAGGCGTTCAGGGCAATGACATGACCAAACCAGATCTTGTGAAACCAGCGGTAGTCGATGGTCGACTGCGTGAAGTTGCCTTTCGCAGCAAAAGTTTCATTGCTGTGAAAGATCCTCATTTCAAACCAATGGCCGCGCTCGGGCGAAAAGGCATTGTCTCGCGTGTCGATGAGCAAATGCACCCCCGGCCCGTTTGCGCGCGTGCCTTCGAAACCCGCCGGGCGAATCGTCTGCAGATAACCGGTTGAAGATTCTGCGGCGATGGCGTCGAACTGGCTCTGCCACATGCCGCCCAAATAGACGTCGGGGGCCAACAGCCACAGCGCGCTCGTGCGGTTCGCAAAACCGCGCGCCTCGAACTTGTCTTCAAGCGTCACGGGCGTCGCCGCCCCAACACCCCACATCTGGTATGGTTGCTTGTAGACATCGAGGTTCTGCATGATCTTCAGGCGGTGCTGTAAAAAATAGGCCTCGGCAATGAGGCCGAAGCTGTATTGCTGGTTCTGCGACGCGGTAAAAAAAGTTGTGAGTTCGCTGATGCGCTTTCTCGGCGCGCCTGGCCACGGGTTATACCAAAAAATACCGCCGCCCGCAACCATGAACCGCGTCTCGGGCGTGTAAAGCGGCACGAGCAGCGGAAACATACCCCAGGTTTGTTCTGTCTTTTCTGGCTCAGTGGGTTTGGCTTCGGCCTCAGCCGAAAGCGACGTGACGAATGCCGCCGCAATGAGCAAAATTGCAAAACGATGAGGATAGATGAGCGACATGGTTTGGCGAATGTGTCGCGAACGGTCGCGAAATCGAAACGTATCGAAAAGCTGTTTGGGCCTCGCGCGCTATCTCACAACCGTTAGAATCTCGACGCCATTTTTTATCTCTGACGCGATGCGACCTTTTTCAATCTGAAAGGCAATCACCTTCTCAACCGCAGCCGTTGTCGCTTCGCGCTGCGCGACCCCCTCACGCGCAACGATCACTTCGATCAACTTTGAACGCGCCATGCGCCCATCGCGCGCCTGCCGCAAGATCATGTGCACATCGGTTACGGCTGCCATGGGGGTAGAATATCATTTTTTTCCGAATCCGTGAGAAAAAAATGCCGTTTTCTGGTATTTAATATGTAGAGAGCATTCTGTCGCTGCCGCAAAGCGGCAACGACAGAATGCAAACAAGGAGACATAATAATGATTGACACAACGGGAAAAAATGGCGTGCTCACACCCATAATGGCAGAGACAAAAGAGACGGCGGCTTCGAAAGCAGAGGCAGCAGAGAAGGCAAAGGCGCTCGATTCAGCGCTGGTTCAGATTGAAAAACAATTTGGCAAAGGCGCGGTGATGAAACTGAACGCCGATGCAATGCGCGAGATTCCGGTGATTTCGACTGGCGCGCTGTCGCTCGACCTCGCCCTCGGCGTCGGCGGTGTGCCGCGTGGCCGCATAATCGAAATTTATGGCCCTGAATCTTCGGGCAAAACGACTCTCACTCTGCACATCGTTGCCGAAGCGCAGAAACTCGGTGGCATGGCTGCGTTTATCGACGCCGAACACGCGCTCGACCCGTCTTACGCGCGCCGCCTTGGCGTGAATATCGACGAACTTCTGGTATCACAACCCGACAACGGTGAACAAGCGCTAGAGATCGCCGAAGCGCTCGTACGATCAAACGCGCTCGATGTGATCGTGATCGACTCGGTCGCAGCTCTCGTGCCCAAATCAGAAATTGAAGGCGACATGGGCCAGGCAACCATGGGTGTGCAGGCGCGCCTCATGAGCCAGGCGCTCAGAAAGCTGACGGGGGCAATCCACAAAACGAACACGGTCGTCATCTTCATCAACCAGATTCGTATGAAAATCGGCGTGATGTTCGGTTCGCCCGAAACCACAACCGGCGGCAACGCGCTCA
>JAKQXK010000627.1 GCA_029561505.1 Spirochaetota bacterium
CCCATTTCTTCGCGCACCTTTTTCATCGCCTTGCATTCCAGTGCAAAACCATCTCGGTAACGTTCATGGTAATACCGCGATGCGCCGCGAAAACCGATCATCGGGTTCTCTTCGGTGGGTTCGTATTGCGCGCCGCCAATCAGGTTCGCGTATTCATTCGTTTTGAAATCGCTCATACGAACGATGACATCGTTCGGGTAAAAGGCGGCACCGATCATCGCGACGCCCTGGGCGAGCCGGTCGATGAAGTAGGCGGCCTTGTCTGTATAGCCGACAGTTAATAGGTCGATGGTGTCTTTGAGATTGCGGTCTTCGAGTTTGTTATAGTGCAGTAACGCCAACGGATGAATGCGAATGAAACTGCTGATGATGAATTCCATGCGTGCAAGGCCAACACCGTCGTTGGGTATCTGGCTCGTGCGAAACGCCTCTTCGGGGTTGGCGACGTTCAGCATGATTTTTGTCTTCGGCCGCTCATTCGTCGAGAAGTCGAGTGTTGACTTTTCAAATTTGAGAGCGCCTGCATAAATATGGCCGGTATCACCCTCGGCGCAGCTGACGGTTACAGTCTCACCGTCTTTGAGCGCCTCGGTTCCGTTCAGCGTGCCGACGACTGCGGGCACGCCGAGCTCGCGGCTGATTATCGCCGCATGGCAGGTTCTGCCGCCGCGGTTGGTGACGATCGCCGCCGCCTTTTTCATCGCTGGTTCCCAGTCGGGGTCGGTGCGGTCGGTAACCAAGATGTCGCCTTCTTTGACGAGCGACAGGTTCGCCGCAGATTTCACCACGCGCACCACACCCGAGGCGATTTTTTCTCCGACGCTGCGACCCGAGACCAGAACCTTACCTTTATCGTTTAATTTATAGACTTCGAGGTGCGTGAAATCTCGTTGCGACTGCACGGTTTCTGGCCGCGCCTGCACAATGAAGAGTTCGCCGGTTTTGCCGTCTTTTGCCCACTCCATGTCCATTGGGCAGAATGACCCTTTTTTCTTCGTGTAGTGGGCTTCGATCGTACATGCCCAGCGCGCCAAAGTCAGAATATCTTCTTCGCTCACGCAAAACGCCGCGCGGTCGGCTTCAGACACAGGCACGTTTTTCACCATCTTGCCGCCACCCGAATCGTAGACCATCTTGAATTCTTTGCTACCGGTCTTTTTTTCAAGAATTGGCTTAAAGCCCTTCATGAGCGTCGGTTTAAAAACATAAAATTCGTCAGGGTTGACGGCACCCTGTACGATATTCTCTCCCAGGCCCCAGGCGGCGTTTATCAACACCGCGTCTTTAAACCCGCTTTCGGTATCGATCGAGAACATCACCCCCGAGCTGGCGAGGTCAGAGCGTACCATGCGCTGCACGCCAATCGAAAGCGCTACCTGAAAGTGGTCGAAGCCCTGATCTTGGCGGTACGAAATCGCGCGGTCGGTGAAAAGCGAAGCAAAACAGCGGCGGCAGGTGTCGATCAGCTGCGCATCGCCGTGCACGTTCAAGAATGTTTCTTGCTGGCCGGCAAAACTCGCGTTGGGCAGATCTTCTGCTGTGGCGCTCGAACGCACCGCAACGTCGATGCCGCCTGCGACCCCGAGCGAAAGACCGGCATAAGCTTTGAGTATCTCTTCTTGAATGCCCGCGGGTATCTCTTGTTTCAAAATGGCTTCGCGGGCCGCGCGGCCGCATTGCTGCAGGCTGTCTGCGTTCTGCGTGTTCATGCTTTTAAGAATCGCGCGTACCTCATGGTCGAGCCCTGTCTGCTTAAAAAATTCGCGAAAAGCCGCAGCGGTAACCGCGAAGCCGTCGGGCACCCTGACGCCTTGTGATTTGAGCTCGCGGAACATTTCGCCGAGGGAGGCGTTTTTACCGCCCACAATGCCGACGTCTTCAATGCGTATTTCGCTGAAGGGAATAATCCATTTATTGCCAGACATTCTTTCTCCCGTTGGCTACGCTTCAGTGCGTAGCCCATAAACGCAGTTAATTACGATGTCACGTGAAAATAATTTCTCCACCTTGTGCTTTCTCATAGAATTCACCGACGGTGATGATCTCGTCGACGGGTGACACAAAATCGGCTTTCGTCATCTTGAACATGTCGACAGTCGCCTTGCACGCATACATGCCGCAACCCGAATCATGAATCAACTCAAGAAATTCACCAATCGGCGGTATGTCGAGCGACTCGATCGACTTGCGCATACGCCACGAAACGAGCGCCGACATACCCGGTATGCCGCCTATCCAGGTGGGTATGTGTAAACCAGGGTTGCCGACCGTTGCGACCTTGATGTGCTTCTGTTTACTTTTGTGAATGGCGTCGAGACCAAAGAAGGTGAAGAAGAGATTTGCTTCGATACCTTCCATACGCGCACCGTTCGCCATGATGAGGCCCGGGTAGATGCCTTCGAGAGAACCCTTGGATATGATAATCGAAACTTTTTTGATGGTATTTTCCATATTTGCCTGCCTGTGTCTCAGATGCAGCCGCGTGGCTTAGGTATGCCGCCGACATATGCAGCAAGTTTTGCGGGCCCTTTCGGAAAAAGCGCGTAGAGCTCTTTCGTGTTCACGCCCGACTCTTTGCCTAGAGTGCGAATCGACGGAGCGTCACCGTTTTTCAGATAGCGCTCGCGCATAAATTTTACGACTTTCCAGTGCCCGTCTTGCAGTTCGGTGATGCCGATGTC
>JAKQXK010000654.1 GCA_029561505.1 Spirochaetota bacterium
AAGAAGGCTTAGAGATTTCGGGCTTCACTCTCAAAGGCCACCCGGTATTGGCCGCGGTGATTGCCGTTGAATGGACCGATATACTGTTCTCGTTTGACTCGATCGGCGCAGGGGTGGCCATGACGCGCGACTTCTGGGTATTGTTCTGGGGTGCCTTTTTCGGCGTTACCTGTCTACGGCTCTTCGCCAAGTCATTCATACGCTTGCTCGAAAAACATCCGCAGCTTGAGGCTGCAGCGATGCTGGCCGTGCTGATCGTGGGGGTCAAGATGGCCTTCGAAGCCGCTCAAGACACGCTCAAGATTCGTCTGTGGCATGTTGAAAACTGGCAGACGAGTCTCGTTATCTTGTGTGTTTTTATCGCTGCATTCTTCTTCAAAGGTAAAACACCCCTGATTCACCCGGAAAACTGACACGTTGCTGAAAAAAAAGTCAGCGCGTTTCGCGGCGTTTGCGCGCGTTCTCGATAACGGCGTATTTGTCGGCGCGGCCGAGTTTTGGCCAATCGGTTATCTCATCGACAGTGCGATAACAGCCGGTGCAGAAACGGCCTTCTGCGTCGAGCTTGCAGACGGCGATGCAGGGTGATTCAATAAGGTGGTCACGCATTTTATGAATGATACGCTGAAGCGTATCTTTCATAAAATGCTAGTGATTGTGGCCATGGGCGCCGTGCGCGTGGCCATGCGACAGTTCTTCTGCCGATGCGTCGCGGATTTTTATCACTTTGATGTCAAACGTGATGCTCTTGCCGGCGTATGGGTGGTTGCCGTCGACCTCAATTTCTGTTTCGTGTACCGCCGTGACGAGCCCGGGAATCACGCCTTCTTCACTTTCGAGTTCGATCTGCGTGCCGACGGTAATCTCAGCGGGGTTTTCGAGTTGGTCTTTTGGTATTTTCATGACCATCTCATTCTGTCGTTCGCCGAACGCATCGCGCGGGCCCATTTCTACCTTGCCTGAAAAACCTTCTTTCTTGTCGGTGAGAAATTTTTCGAGCGCTGGCATCAGATTCTTGAAACCATGCAGGTAATCGAGAGTGCCGTCTTCGAGCTTCGCTTTTCCCGTTTCGCTCAGCGTATAGCTGATCGTCACAACTTTATTTCTTGCTACCTGCATTGTACACTCACACGTTTAATTCGAGAATTTTGACCTGTTTGCCGCTTTCGGCATCGAGAAAATAGAATACCACATCGCCCAGATCATCGCGCGTGAGGCTCAGCTGGCATCTGCCCTGTTGCAGGTTTACCGCTTCAATAAGTTCGCCTTCGCAATAAAGGGCAATGTGTCCGCTATTGAAACTGGCTTCGTTTCTCTTCAGAAACCAATCGAGCAAAAGCCCCTGGTCGTTCGCGCTGATCTTGAGGTCAAAGACAACCCCTGGCATCTCGGGCCGCAGCAGCGTGAAGCTGCCCGTTTTCATGAAACCGGGTTCATTATCAGCCCTGAAGGCAGGCATCGGCGTAACGGCATACGGGCTGATTGCCTGACCGTCGGTTTCGATGCGAAATGAATAGCTGGCCTGCAGCAGCTGCAGCTTGATGCGGTTATATAGAGTGTTCCAGACTTCGTCGTCGAGCAGGTATTCTTCGTCGCCGATTATATCCCAGGCGGTCGCGAGGCTGTGTTCGTCAGACAGCGCCGCAAAGGGTGAAAGCGCTGGCAATATGTCTGCCGCCGATGGATTTGCGGCAAGCATCGCCGCAGCCGAACCCTGACGGGGTTTTGACTTCTTTTTTACGGTCGCTTTTTTGGCTTTGGCCACTGTCAATGCGGCCTTCTTGGGGCGGAGCAGGCGGGTCTTTGACCTGCGCGCAGGGGTCTTGGTTTTGCTGGTGCGCTTAGCTTTCAATATGCCTCGCTAGTTTTTTCTCTCTCTTTTCACCAAGTTCTGTTTTTCCCATCGGAAATAGGCCGTTTTCAGTGCCAACACCGCGCTTTTCAGCTGCCGCTGAACCGTCGCGATAGAGTCACCTGTGACCTCCGCCACGATGCGTATAGGAATGCGGGTGTCCATGGAAAAAAACTTTTTCTGCGCACTTGCCCGGCGTTTCAGTATGCGTGCCGGTTCAGCTTTGTTGCCGCGTGCGTCTTCGTTATCTATCCTCATTATTACCTTAAGCAGACGTTCGCGTTCGGCCAGAAATTTTTGCCTCTTTGATTCTGCAAAACGCAAAAAGGTGCGGTAGGCCCTCAGGGCACCCCAGCGCTCAGCAGGGTCTTTGGTGCGTTTCTGGCTCACGAGAAGTTTGAGATCGGCGAAGGACAAGGGGTAGGCGAGCGCGAGCTTGGCGTAGATGCGTTGCAGTGGCTGCATGCTGCGAAAGAGATGACCCACGCCGTCATCTGCAGGCGCTTCGCTCTGGTGCAGCTCGACGCGGCGGCCGGCAAGTTCTTCGACGGACAAGAGTTCAGAGTGAGAACGTGGCAGCTTGCGGCGCCGCAGAAAATGGCTGAATTCAAAGTTCAGCGCAGCGGCCAAATATTGGTAGAACGGCAGGCGACGATGGTCATAACGGTCGAGTATACCCTGTAATTTGCCGCAGATAAAGAGGTAAAAATCAGCCGAAACATCGCTCGTTTGTTGGTGTCTCAGCCGGGCGTAATTATAGATCATGAGATGCAGTTTCGGGGGTACCGGATTTTCAGCACTCATGCGTAGCGCCTGCTGGTACGAGTCAAATAGCGCTTGAAACTCAGTCTCGTTCATAGAAATTGGTCATAGAATAACCGGCATACTGCGAAAGTTTGAAGCATTTGCAAGAATTTTTATCAGGTCGATTGCCGCGGGGGCTTGAATGAGTGGTTCTAAAGCATTACGTTTCGCAAAACTGGAAGGTCTCGGCAACGATTACCTTTTTACCGAAGATTCCCCGAAAAATCCGCAACGCGCAGCACGCCTCTTGTGCGACCGCCACTATGGTGTCGGCGCCGACGGTCTTGTGCTCATCATGGCGCCAGACAACAAGAATGAAGCAGATTTTCAGATACGCATTTTTAATCCCGACGGTTCAGAAGCTGAGATGTGCGGCAACGCGATTCGCTGCCTCGGCAAGTACCTTTACGATCGCGGCAACACCAAGAAGCAAGAGATTAACGTGCAGACAATGCGCGGCATTATTCCATGCATTCTGATGGTGCGTGACGGACGCGTCTACCGCGTCAAAGCAGACATGGGCGAGCCGATTCTTGAGCGCGCAAAAATTCCGATGGTCTGCGCTGCGGGCGAAGAAGAGAAAAAAGTCCTCAAAGAGAAAATCTACCTCGAAGACCACAACACCTTCGAGTTTATGGCGCTGTCGATGGGTAACCCTCACGTTGTGATCTGGGTTGAAGACGTCGATAATTTCCCGGTTGGCAAGTACGGCCCGATGATCGAAAACTACTCGCTTTTCCCGAACCGTACGAATGTGCATTTTATCCAGATGGTCGATGAAGACCACATCAAGCAGCGCGTTTGGGAGCGCGGCGTGGGCGAGACGCTCGCGTCGGGTACCGGCGCATGCGCCGCGGTCGTGGCGGGCGTACTTTCAGGCAAGATCAAGCGTAAGGCAAAGGTCGAGTTGCGCGGTGGTATTCTCGAGATCTACTGGTCTGAGAAAGACAACCATGTGTATATGACTGGCCCCTGCAAAGACGTCTTTGAAGGCCAGACTCTGCTCATTTGATATGGCACACGGGGCGCATCAGCATGCGTCCCGGCCAAATTTCACCTCAAGGAATTTCCATTGGATCTAGTACATATCCGGCGTGCGCTGGTTTCTGTTTCTGATAAATCAGGTCTAAAAGAGTTCGCCGCAAAGCTGAGAGCTTTGAATGTCGAAATCTATTCGACTGGCGGCACGCTGAAATTTCTCATCGAGCAGGGCATACCTGCAATCGCCGTTGAAGACTATACTGGTTTCCCTGAAATGATGGATGGCCGTGTAAAAACTTTGCACCCTAAAGTGCATGGTGGATTTCTCGCCCGGCGCGATCTCGAATCGCATCTTGAGGCGGCGCGCAAACACGATATCAAACTATTTGATCTCGTCGTGATTAACCTGTATCCCTTTGAAGCGGTCACCGCCAAAGCGGGCACCACGTTCGAAGAAGCGGTTGAAAATATTGATATCGGCGGGCCCGCGATGGTGCGGTCAGCTGCAAAAAATGCAGCTGCAGTCGCGATCGTCGTTGCACCCGAGCAATACGGTGACGTTGCCGCAGAACTCGTTGCGCATAACGGCGCGACAACGCTGGCGCTGCGCGAGAAACTGCGCCTCGCTGCCTATCGGCGCACCGCCGCTTACGATGCGGCAATATCGGCTTACCTCGAAGAGCAGAGCGGCGCGAACGGTTTGCGCCTCAGCCTTGTTGAGAAACAAGGGCTTAGATACGGCGAAAATCCCCACCAGAATGCTGCTTACCTCGTCGAAGCCGGCAAAGATGTGCCGTGGAAACAGCTTGCAGGCAAAGAACTTTCATTCAACAATATTCTCGATCTCGACATCGCGATCAGGCTGGCTGCCGACTTTGCAGATCCCGTGTGCGCAATCTTTAAGCACACTAACCCATGCGGTGTTGCGACCGGCAACGACCAGGCACAGGTTCTGCAATACGCGATGGACTGCGACCCGGTGAGTTTCTTCGGCGGTATTGTCGTGTTTAACCGCCCGCTCAGCAAAGCGGCTGCCGAAAAACTCGCTCCGCATTTTTTTGAACTGATCATTGCGCCCGAATTTGCCGAAGGTTCATTCGAAATTCTTGCGGCGAAAAAGAACCTGCGTCTGATCACGGTTGACTTCGGGCGCCTCAATGCCGCGCAAACCAAAGACCTGCGCTCGGTGCCGGGTGCCGGCGGTTACCTGCTGCAAGATCAGGATTTGCCGCTCTGGAACGAAGCAGATATAAAAGTGGTGTCTAAAGCGCAGGCTGACCAGCAGACGATGCACGACCTGGCGTTTGCCTCACGTGTCGCTAAATTTGTGAAATCGAACTCGGTTGTGTTTGCCTCGCAGGGCAGAACACTCGCCATCGGCGCCGGCCAGATGA
>JAKQXK010000677.1 GCA_029561505.1 Spirochaetota bacterium
GCGACGACGATCACGGCAATAGCGAGAATTGAATCGAGATTCTGCCCCGCGGGTATCGCCACCAGAATGTCGCCCTGCAGACTCTGCGGCAGAACGCGAAATATAAGCCGCAACACATCGCTCAAAACGCAGAAGAGCAAAAGCAGGCTCAGAAGCCCCATGAGGTTGTAGGCACTCGCTTCGAGATAGCGCGCAACCGTCTCGCTCTGCGGGTTCGGGCGCGCTGCCATCTGCCGGCGCCAGCGTTTGAATGGCAGCCATAAGAGGTTCGCGATCATTGCGCCGAGAATGAGCCAAAGCGCAAGCTGCAGGTTCTTGCTCCAGATTTCGGCGATGAGGCGTTGGCCGAGATAGACGAAGCCGAGCAAAACTAAAATGGACGCGGTGACTAAGAAGCGGTACATTGCCTATAACAGAGAAGTCATCTAACGTTTGCTACGTGCCCCGATGAAGTTCGCGACATACACGTATCAAACGTTAAATGACTCCCCGTGAAAGGGAGACATTGTGGAAACGAGTAATTCAGACCAGGCGCGCGACACGCTGCTCGCCGAATTTATCAGGCGCGAGGGTTTACCCGACAAGGTATTGCCCGCGCTCAATATTGCGCTCACGCACAAGAGTTATAGCAACGAATTTCGCGCCGGCCTTGACCCTGGGCTCGACCGCCACAACCAGCGGCTCGAGTTTTTGGGCGACTCTGTTTTGGGTCTGGTCATCGCGCACCATTTTTATGCCTCGAAGCGCAAAACCGCAGAAGGAGGTCTCACTCGCCTAAAAGCCATGACCGTATGCGAGTCGGCACTCAAGCAGATCGCAGACACGCTCGACCTCGGGCAAATGCTGCGCATGGGCAAGGGTGAAATTGCCACCGGCGGTCTTGCCCGCACCTCAAATCTCGCAGACGCGATGGAAGCCGTTATCGGTGCGATTCACCTTGCAGCGGGTTTTGAAACAGCGCAGAAGTTTGTGCTGCGCCACTTCAGAGAAATTCTCGACAACCCCGAAACCGTCGAAGGCAGCAAAGACTTCAAATCAGCGCTGCAAGAAATGCTCGCAAAGAAAAACCACCAACGCCCCGAATACCAGGTCGTCGCCGCCGAAGGCCCCGACCACGATAAAGAATTCACGATCGCGCTCTACGTTTCAGGCGAAAAAAAATCTGAAGGTATCGCACGCACGCGCAAACAGGCAGAACAGAACGCAGCGCAGGCATATATGGAAAAGCTGGGTGCGAAACCCGCGAAAGGGCGCTCACCAACAAAAGGGTAGACGATCATTTTTCGCGCGTTTTTAGAGTTCTACGCGCAACCCCTCCCTCTCTGCCGCTTCATTCAGGCGATCGTCGTAGCTAAAAAAGTTAACCTGCGATGGGTCATTGCCGCCCGCAATGAGTGCAGCCGCCAGCTGCAATGAGTCGGCCGTGCGCAGCGGGTGGGTGCGCAGCAGACGGGCCGAGAGCTGTATCAGCCGATCGGAAAACAGAATCTGGTCCCAGGCTTGTGTGAGTTTTTTCAGGCGCTCTTCGCCGGCGCGAAAATGGCCGAAGTGAATTTCTTCGGTGCGCAGGCGGCGGTTTAGTGCCGACGTTGCTTCAAGGTAAGTAAGGCACCAAACGGTAAGGTTGCGGTCTTTTCTTAAGATCGCTTGCGCCTCTTTGGTTTTGGGTTCGTTGACCAGCAGCGGAACAATTGCCGAGCTATCCCAAAAGATCATCGGCCTTCACGCCGTTCTGCGATCAGCGCTTCGCGCACCGAACCCTTTTTATCTTCGGGCAGAGGCATGTCAAAAAAATCATCACCGAGTTTCGCCTTGCGGGGCAGCAGGTCACCGGCTTTAGTGAGTCTCGCAGCCATTAAGTGGTAGGTTTCGTCATCCCACGAGTCGATGGGTTCAAAGCGCGCTACGGGAATGCCCCTATCTAGAATAATAACGGTCTCGCCCTGGCGCACCTGGCGCAACAAGCCGCTCATGTTTGATCGCGACGTGGCTATATTTTCAGAGATCATGTGTACAAGTTGTACACATGATGAGGGGTTGGCAACTTTTTTTCAAGACTTAGCGTGGTGCGGGCAACAGAAAATCCCGCGCGAAATCTGGGCCGTAGTAGACAAAACCGGTATAGACCTGCACCAAATCTGCACCCATGTCAAGGCGAAGTCTCGCTTCTTCGGGCGAGAATACGCCGCCGCTCGAGATGACCGGTACTTTGCCCTTTGTGTGTTTGAGCGTCAGCGCCAGCAGATGCCGCGCGCGTTCTGCGAGTGGTTTGCCTGAAAGTCCGCCGCCGAAATCTTTGAGCGCGGGTGGCACTGAGGCAATCGAGTGGTCTGTGCTCGTGTTGCTGATAATGATGCCCTGTGCGCCAGCTGCGAGCGCGGCGTCGAGCGAATCGCGGTAGAGCTTGTCGCTTACGAAATCGGGGGCAAATTTGACGACCACCGGTCGCGGTGAAACGGTGACGCAGTCGTTGACCAGTGCGCGAATTGCTTTGCCCGTCTGCAGAGCCCGCAGATTCGGCGTGTTGGGTGAGCTGACGTTGATTGCAACATAAAACAGGTATTCGCTCATTACATCTTTCGCAAGCAGCTCAAGGCAGCTTACGTAATCGTCGCCAGCGCGTTCAACCGGCGTGTCTTTGCCTTTGCCGAGGCTGAGCGCGATCAGATAATCGCGTGGGCAGGTCGCGAGGCGCGCGCGCAACGAACGCCAGCCTTTTTCCAAGCCCGGGTTATTGAAACCCATCTTGTTGATGAGCGCTTCAGATTCGGGCAGACGCACAAGCCGCGGCTTTGCATTGCCAGACTGTGGTTTCGGTGTGAGGCTGCCGCTCTCGATAAAGCCAAAGCCCAGCCGGTGAATGTATTCAGGTGCTGTGCACTTTTTATCAAAGCCGGCAGCTATACCCAATGGCGAATAGACCTTGCGGTCAAAAATAATTTTATATGCCCGTTTATGAATCTGTGAACGTGAAACAAACGGTGTGGCCGCGCGCATCGCCGCAGAGGCGAGCGCGTGCGCACGTTCTGCATCCGCCTTAAAGAGAAGAGGTTTGGCGAGGCTGTAGATTTTTTGTAAAGGTGACGAATGTGCGCTCGCCTGTGTCACGGCGCAGGTACCTTCGCTGGTGGCGCAGCGCCATTCGCCGGTGCGGGGGCGTTTCCATTGTTAGCCGGCGGCACTGGCAGGTCGCCGCCGAGTTGGCCGAGCTTCTGCACCCTGTCGCCGTCGACGAGGCTGTATGCCTTCTTGCCTTCGCGGCCGACGTCGGCGTCGGCAAGGTTGTGGTCTGCCTGCAGCAGATCGAGAAAACTTTTTGATTCGGCGTGGTGGCAGTTGCAGGTTTCGCCGCCGACGCCCCGGCGCTTGCCGTTGACCGTAATGGGTTCGGGAATGAGTGTACCGGTGAGGTCTTCAGGTTTGTCGCATTGCGCGTTCGGCCATTTGCCGGTATATTTGCACACGCCGCCCGAACGCACCGTGCGCGGCAGAGTCTGGTCGAAAGGTTCGGCGAGGCGCCCGCGCGCGTTGTAGATGTCGCGCATGAACGCACCCCATACCGGGGCAATGACGTCGCCGCCTGAAACGCCGCGGCCAAGCGTCATGTTGCCGTTATCCATACCTGCCCAAATAACCGCTGCCATGTCGGTAGTGTAGCCACCGAACCAGACGTCGTTAAATGAATTACTGGTGCCGGTTTTACCCGCGCCTGGGCCTTTATAGCCCGCACGGTTACGAATGGCATCGGTTGGCGTACCCGAATTCACCACGTTCTCCATCATTTTACGCAAAATGAAAGCCGGGCCTTCTTCTATGACCTGAATTTGCCCGGTGCGGCGTTTGTAGTTGAGCGCCTGAATAACGTCGTTCTCGGGG
>JAKQXK010000240.1 GCA_029561505.1 Spirochaetota bacterium
GTTTCGGTGAACTCTTGAATTTCGTAACGAATGCCTTCGCTGTCAAAAAAACGGGTGTACATGCGAAACAGGTCGCGCACGAAAAGGCCCGCCTCGTCGCCGCCCGTGCCGGCGCGAATTTCGAGGTAGACGTTCTTGCCCGCATCGGCGTCTTTCGGTATCAGTTCGAGCTGCAGCTCTTCAGAAAGATTCGCAAACTGTTCTTTGAGGGCCTTCAGCTCACGGCCGAGTTCAGATTTCATCTCGGCGTCTTTTTCGTTCTGCCAGCCGCTGTCGCACTCGGCAATCTGCGTTTTGAGTGCGAGCCAGGCCTCTGAAAGCTCAGCGGTTTTGGCAAGGCGCGCGCGCTCGCGTGAAAGTTCGGTGAGACGCTTGTTGTCGGCCGTAACCTGCGGGTCTGACAGGCGCTCCTCAACGGCTTTAAAGGTCGCCACAATCGAGCGAAGGTTGTTTTCGTTTAGTTCTGCCATAACCTTAATTTTTGTCGAAACAACATAATTCGCGGCGGCGCCGCGAATTATGTTGTTTCGACGCCCGCCAAACGCGGCACCGCCGCGCTTGTGCTCCCACCCGGAGTCGAACTGGGGTCTTCGCCTTAGGAGGGCGCTGCTCTATCCATCTGAGCTATAGGAGCCTCTGGGGCTTCCGGTATTTAAATCAAACTGCGCCGGGCAATCATATATTGAATCGCCAGTTCGAGTGCGCGGCCGCGATGGCTCACCATCAGCTTCGTGTTTTCAGGCACTTCACCCCAGGTGCGTGTGTCGCCTTCGGGTATAAAAATCGGGTCATAGCCAAAGCCGAGTTCGCCGCGACGCGAATCGGCGACGGCACCCCGGTGGCGCCCGAAAAAATAAGCAGGATTTCTCTCGTCTTCCATGACGACCGCGCAGGCGACAAACTGCGCCGCACGTTTTGCACCAGGTATTGCTGCGAGCGAAGAGAGAATTTTTTCACAGCGCTCTTTGTCTGTCGGCGCATAACGCGCTGACCAGACCCCAGGGCTGTTGCCCAGCGCTTCGACTTCAAAGCCCGAATCTTCAGAGAGTACAGTGCCCTTCACCAGCCGCGCGAGTGCTTTGGCTTTGATGAGCGCGTTTTCAGAATACGTAGTACCTGTTTCTTCGGCCGAGTATGCGCTGCGAATATCTGCGGGCAGATCGGCGACGCATTTCAGTTCGGTGCCGGGCAAGCGCACGTCAAAAATGCGCTTCATCTCGTGCACCTTGCCGGGGTTTTCAGTCGCGAGGTACACTAGCATGTCGCCCCCTGCGGGTTCTGCACCTGCATGCTGTAGATACGTGTGTCGCGCAGGCGCTTATCGATTTTTCGCGCGCCGGGAAAAATTTCTTCAAGGTAATGCCAGAAAGCCGGTGAATGGTTGCGGTGGCGCGTGTGTGCCAGTTCGTGGCAGATTACGTAGTCTCGAATTTCATTTGATGCAAAAAGCAATCGGCCATTTAACATGATGCGGTCGTCATGCGTGCAATAGCCCAGCCGTGACTTCTGCACCCGCACGAATATTTCTTTGACCTTGATACGGTGCTGCCGCGCCAGTTCGTGCGCGCGTTCAATCAGGTCGGCAGAACCGTGGCGAACAAGCTGCGCGAGCAGATATTTTTCGAGTTGCGTATGCAATTTGAGGCTATTACCCGCTTCAAAAAACTGGGGGGCCAGCCAAAAAGTTGATGCTCGCTCTGCTTTTGCACGACTCACCCGATATTGCGGATACACAAGATGCATGTCTTGTTCAACGTGCAACGCATAATGCTCATAAGTGGCCGTTGAACCAGGGGTAATGGCCCTGACACGCTGCAGAGCGCGCTCGCGAGCCCGCGCTTTTTGCATCCAGTCCCTGCGCGCCTCAATGAACTGCCTGATGAAACTTTCAGGGCAGTCTGCGGGTACTGAAAGTACGAACGCGCCCTGAGGGGTAAATTTAAGCGACGCGGTGGTACGGCGCCGGGCCGAACGCACCACCTCGACATGAAACGCGTCGCCCGAAAGTGCCGTGCCGTTTTCTGACATCAAGTCTGATCGCTTTTGTGTTTCAGTCATCATGCGCGAGTACGAAGATGCGCGAGAGCAGCTCGGCATCTTGAATTTTTTTGTTTAATACCTGCAGAATAAAGCGCCGGTTATAGCGCTTCGAAAAATGCGTCAGCACAATCTTTTCATTCTTGAACAGGTGAGCGTTCGCGATAATTTCGTCGAGGTGAATGTGACCCCATTCGCGGGCGCGCGCTACCGGCCGCTTGTCATCGATATAGGTGCACTCGATAAAAAGCACCGTCGCTTCGCGCGCAGCCTGGTTGTCTTGAAGAAATTCGATTGTTGTGTCGCCCGAAAATGCAAAGATCGGAATATCGCGGTCTTCGAAGATCGCATCGCCGCGGTCTTTCATGCGTTTGATTTCGCGGCCGCTGATATTCAGGTATTCGTCTTTGAGCTTTCGGCTCTTTCGCACGAGCGCGTAACCGCGGCAGGGCACACGGTGGTGCGAGACGAGCGCGCGCACGTAGAGGTCTTTACGCACGGTTATTTCGTCGCCCGGTATCAAACCCTTCAGCGCAATCGGATATTCAAAGCCTTCGATTTTCTGCCACAGGTGCAGAATTTCACTGAGTGGCGCGACGATCTCGTCGGGGCAATAAATTTCGGGTGGCGGCAGGTGCCTTAGGCTGCGCTGGCTGATGTAATAGGGTAAACCCGCCGAATGGTCGAGATGGCCGTGAGTGAGAAAAATCCGCGGTATGTCGATAAGCGCATCAGGGCAGCGCCCTGTATCAAAAGCAAGTTGAAACGCCGGCAGAATGTAGCAGGTTTCAATGCCGCCGCGACCGAGTGCACTGACCGCAATATCTTTGTGGCGAAATTCAATCACCGCAGCTACAGAGGGGCGAGATGCGGCATACTGATCTGCAGATTTTTCTTGTGAATGTGGATTGCCATTTTACATTCGAGCTGCTCGGGTTTTGAAAAGCCTTCGTATACGATTTCATAGCGAAAACCACGTTTCGCCATCGCCTGATCAAGATTCTTGATAATCAACCCCGATTCTGCAACATAAAATTCGCGCGGTGGGTAATAACGCGGGTCGAGTGTTGTTTTTTGTATGCCCTCACGCGGAATCGTTGCCCCGTGCAGCAACCGCATCTGCACAGCATCGCCGATCAGCCAGCGGTAGAGCCCCATGATGCGCGCATTGCTACACGCGTTGTCGAAAAGTACCCGCTTGATTTCCATCGGCGCACGAATTTTTTCGTCTAACAGAGAAAGGTTAAGCTCTTGCGGGTTAAGCTGGTTGGCCTCGGCAGCCAGAATTTCGGTCAGTGGAAAACCATTATGTGGCTTGCGCGCCTTGACCAGTGCAACCTGTTCGCCGCTGTATTTAAGAAATTCTTCGTTATCGAAGGTCTCGTCGATTACCGGCGGAAAAAAATGCGATTTTGGGTCGATCGGCTTAGAAAGATCAAGCGCAAACCCGTAAGAAACAACCTGGTAGGTTACTGGGTCGAGAAACCCCTCTTGAACGCGATCAAGAGGGCCCAGGTAGGTAATCTGTTGCGGCTTCGGGCTGCAGGCCGTTGAGAACAAAATCAGGGTGGCGCTAAACAACAAAAAAACCGCTGCACGCGAGCCAATATAGAGATCGTGCGGTCTCATGAGACATAACTCTGGTGGGTCGGGCCTCAGCCTGACAAGCCGAAATTTCATTTCACGATGCGCCGGCCGCAGGCCGCGTTCGCAGCACACGCAGTAAACATTAAAGAAGCTTTTTGCTTGACCCAAAAAGTTTTCTGCCGGGTCTGCACCGTACACTCGGCCCGTAATGCGCAATTGCCTGTGGCAATTCTGCAAACCGCGCCCATACCGATTTCGAAAGGGGACCTTTATGGATTATGTTAAGCTCAACGTCAAAACTTATGTCGAGGCTATTCAACAGTCGTTCAAAAAGAACGCACAGCGCATTGCCATTCGCTACCGCGAGGGGGGCGAAGAATTTAAAACACAGACTTATGCGCAGCTTGAAAAAGAAGTCAACCTCGTGGCCGCTGGCCTCGCTGCAATTGGCGTAAAGCCGAAAGACCATATCGGCCTGATTGCCGACGTCAGCCACTACTGGATTACAGCAAACCTTGCGATTCAGATCAACGGCGCGGCAGACGTACCCCGGGGAACAGATTCGACCGGGCCTGAGATCGCCTATATTCTCGACCATTCGGGAAGCAATGTTGTGTTTGTACATAATGCCGACCAGGTAAAGAAAATTGAAACGGCGCTGAAGAAGTTCAAGCTCAAAGTCAAAAAATACATCGTGCTCAACGACCAGAAGACTGCGAAAGCGTCGAACGTCATGACGCTCAGCGAACTCAAGGCCGAAGGTGAAAAACTCGTGAAAAAAGGCGGCAAGGCCCTCGCTGATTTCGAATCGCGTGCAGGCAAGGTAGCTCCTTCTGATCTTTCATGCCTCGTCTATACGTCGGGCACCACCGGCGAACCTAAGGGTGTCATGCTGAGCCACGGTAATTTCGCATCGCAGATGCGCACGATTCCCGAAGTATTGAAGATCGGCCCGAGCGACAGCGGCCTGACGCTGCTGCCGCCATGGCACGTTTTTGGTCGTATCACCGAAATGATGTTCATCGCGATCGGCGCTTCGATCACCTACACCGACATCAAGCACATCGGCGATGATATGCGTTCAATTAAACCAACCTACGTACCGGCGGTGCCACGCATTTGGGAAGGTATTTACAACAAAATTATTGGTAACGTGAAGAAAGCGGGCAAAGAGCCAATCTTCAACAAGTTCAAGGCCGCTGCGCTGAAATATAATCATTTTGTTTCGATGCTCACCGGCAAAGAAAAACTACCCCTCGGTCGCAATATCGTCTCAGCGATCGGCGCGCGCATTGTCGGCCTGTTCGGGGCGATAATCTGGTTTGTCCCGAAAAAGCTGGGCGACGTTTTGGTCTTCAAGAAGGTTCTCGCAGCAACCGGTGGCAATCTGAAGGCTTCGCTTTCGGGCGGCGGTGCTCTGCCATCTTACATCGACGATTTCTTTCGCGCAATCGGGGTTCGCATTCTCGAGGGTTATGGCCTCACAGAAACCTCGCCCGTGCTTTCTGTGCGCCGCATGGAGCGACTGATACCCGGCACGGTTGGGCCGCTTATTGCAAACACCGAATATAAACTGATCGACCTCGAAGGTCGCGACGTGACGCGCATTCCCGGTGCGAAAGGCACACTGCACGTGCGTGGTCCGCAGATTATGCAGGGTTATTACAAGAACCCCAAGAAAACTGCAGACGTTCTGACACCAGACGGCTGGTTCAATACCGGCGATCTCGTCGTCTTCAACCATTCAGGTGAAATCAGCATCGTCGGTCGCTCTAAAGACACACTGGTTCTTGTTGGCGGTGAAAACGTCGAGCCGACACCGATCGAAGAAAAAATGAAAGAAAGCGAATTTATCGACCATGTGATGCTGGTGTCGCGTGCATTTGGTGAAGACCAGAAAGTACTCGGCGCGCTCATCGTGCCGAATGCTGACAACCTCGCCGATTGGGCCAAGAAGAACGGCGTGTCAGGTGACTTTGCTGCACTCATCAAAGACCCCAAGGTGCACACGATGTACCGGCACGAGATCAACAAGTATATCAATTCAGAAAATGGCTTTAAGAACTTTGAAAAAGTCGGAGTCTTTACACTTCTCAAGAAACCGTTCGAGCAGGGTGATGAACTCAATAACACCCTTAAGGTGCGCAGGCACGTCGTCAGTGAGAAATATGAAAAGCTCATCGACGACATGTACGCTTCAGAGAAGTAGCATGGTATGCGCTTCGACGGTTCTCGCGAAGCGCGAATTCAGAAACGGTCGCAGCGGTGCGACACTGGGTGTGCGGTCATTGAGCGCGCTGCGCTGACCGCGCGACCGCCAGCCGCAATGACAGAATAAACATGCTCACGTCCATCATTATCGACCGGGTCGGCAATACCAACGTCTTCAACATCGTACAAGACGGCGGCGTTGGTAACCCGGCGCTCAAGGCCAATGAACGCCTGCAGTCTATCATTGACGACGATCTAATCGGCGAATACCTCGAAGAACTTGGCCGCATCGCCAACATTTCACGTTCGCTCTCTTCGCTGCCACGCGGCAGCGAAGAGAGCCAGGCGCTGATTTTTCAGCACCTCAACCTGAGCCACAAGTTGCGTGAGATCGGCGAGGCGCTTTTTAAGCAGTTTTTTCCGCTGCCATTGCAAGAGTTCATTCGCGATTCGCAGCAGAGTTATCTGTACTTTCATGTCGACGCAGCCCTCGCGTCGCTGCCGCTTGAGATTTTGCACGACGGCTCAGCCTTCTTATGGGAAAAATTTTACGTCGGTAAGGCAATCAAAGGGCAGGATATCTCTCTCAGCGACTTTCATCCGCGTGAGATAATCAACATGCTGATTATCGCCGACCCGCGCGAAGACCTTGACTGGGCCCGCCGCGAAGGTGAAATGCTTTTTGAGCACCTCGGCGCGTTTGTCAGCCCGAAAAAAATTAATCTGACGCTGATTGGCGGCAAAACCGTCACAAAGCTGAATATTCTGAACGCTATTCTCGACAAAGATATTATTCATTTTGCCGGCCACTTGCACCACAGCGGCAACCCGGACGAGAATGGCTGGTTGCTCGCCGACAATAAGATACTTTATGCCCGCGAGTTCAAGATGAGCGGGGCACAGCCAAAACTCATCTTTTGTAATTCATGCCTGAGCGCGCGTTCGGGTCAGCAAGAAAGTGATGCTTCGTGGTACGCGCAGTTTGCGGCAGCTTTCATTCGCGCCGGGCGAACGAGTTATGTAGGCACCAACTGGGAGCTGCCAGACAGGCAACCCACTCTCGAATTCACGACGCAGTTTTATGACAACATTTTCCAGGGCAAAACTCTCGGTGAGTCGCTGCAACAGAGCCGGTCGTTCGCGCGCGAACATTTTTCCCTCAATGACCTGACGTGGGCATCATACCTGCTGATGGGCAACCCTATGCAGTCGGTTTTTCGCGCAGACTCGCTGCTGCCAGACGTCACGCGTAACATGCTCGACCCTGAAGACCTCATTATGCACTTTCCTTTTCCGATTGCCGAAGCCTATGAGAAGTTTCACAGAATCTTCAGCGCCGAAGAGCAGGCGGGCACCTCTGGCAGCGAAGCGCTTCTGAAATCTCTGTTTTACCTTTATACGCAATGCCTCTTCTTTTTATCAGGCCTTGTACTCGCGAACTACCGAATATTTAACTTTCCGAAACCGATTGCTTTTCCTTTTCCAAATGCAGAAAAAACGCTCGCTGCGATGTTCTCGGCGCTCGGCGCGGTGCGCGCAATCAAAGCGCAGACGCTTGCCGTTAACCTGCTAGAGACTCTGTATATTCACAAAGACAATCTGGAAAAAATCGCGGCGTTGCAGAAGCGCTATCGTTCAGGGGCGCTGCGCGACGGCGAAATCGAAACGTATACAATCACCGTTCAATACCTGCTCGAGTCGCTGCTGATGGATCTCGACTTCTTGCGGCACTATGGTTTCTATATGATTGTTGAGTCCGGGCATCGCCAGCTGAGTTTTCAGGGGGTCGAGAGACACCATGCGCACCGGGACATTATTCTGCCGACGCAGGCAAACGCGATGACCTATACCGAGCTGCTTGAAAAGACTTCGTACCTCGTCGGTCGCTGCGTGTTCTATTCTCCGGTGAAAAAAACTTTTCTCGACCTTTCGCCCTTCATGCGCATCAGCGCCGAAGAAGACGGTTCGTACAGCTTCGGTTTCACCAAAGCCATGGGTGCTGCGACCGAAGCGACTGCAGCTGCAGCTGCAGCTGCCACGGCGGCGTTGTCAAAAAAGCCAAAGGCGCGTCAGACCCGGTAGATCATCGCGCGAGTTCTTGCACAGCCGCTTTCAGCCGCAGACCTGCTTCACGAAAATTCGACCGCCATTCGCCGCGGCCTTCGGGCCCGATGGTATTGGTCACACAAAGCAGAGCGCTGAAGGCAATGCCGTGGTCGTGGCAGAAGAAGGCGAGCGAAGCGGCTTCCATATTTTCGACCAACTGCCGCGGGTATTCGGGGGGGATATACCCCGTATTGCCGGCAAACTTCTCTGCGCTGAGGCTGATCCCGTGGTTCTGCAGAACCGTCGCCGCGGCAAAATTTTGCGCAGCGACCGCCGGTGTTGTGGCGCAGCTGCGCGACATGAATTCGGGTAATTCTTCGCCCGCAATCGAAGGGTAAGCAAAGTGGTTACACGAAAAAATCTTCAGAAGATCGTCACGGTTCTGCGAACCGCAGCTGCCTGCAAGCAGCACGCGCGTCGGTTTCTCTTTCGTTGCCAGCGCAGAAAAAGTGGCGAGAGATTTGAATTGCCCGACGCCCAGCTCTTGAATTTGAAATCCCCCTGTTTGCAGATCACGCAGATCGGGAATCTCTTTCGCGTGCGCGACGCAGAGCCAGAGCATTATTTCTTGACTTCGTCCTTGAGATAGTTGTCGATAATGACGTGCACAGCGTAGATAACCGGGGTTACCGCGACCGCGATCAGCAGTTTATAAAAATAGTTTGAAGTTGCGACCTTGAGAAATTCGGCGTTCGACCATTTGCCCGGCAATACGAAAGCGATGTAGAGCACCACGAATGTATCGACGAGCTGGCTGACGACTGTGCTGCCGGTCGCGCGCAGCCACAGGTGCCTGTGACCTGTGCGCAGCTTGAGTTGGTGAAAGACAAAAAAATCAAGAAACTGACCTACCGCGAAGGCCACGAGTGAACCAATGATGATGCTCTGTCCCGTGCCGAAAACCACGTTGAAATTTTCGTCGTTGATTGCCGAGAATGAGGCGGCATGAGTGTTGCCCATGAAGTAGAGCGCTACAAAAACATACGAGATGAGCACGATCGTCAGTAAGGTGACCCTGCGTACCCCCGACATGCCAAAATATTCGTTAATGATGTCGGTCATGATAAACACGACCGGCCAGACCAAAACACCCACTGACAGATTCGCCGTCGTTGTCTGCCAGAACAGCATTCCCGGTATTTCAAACGTGAATATTTTGCCGCCGACGAGTTCAGCCAGAATGGCGTTTGTAATAAAGAAGCCCGCGAGCGTGATGTAGAGCTTTTCTTTTCGAGCCATTGTAACTCGCTTTATGAATTTGACACACCCGTCAAAGAAAAAATCGTGAACTATGGTCGACAAGAAGCAGCAGCGCAAAATTCTGATAGGTAAACTCATTCATTTGAGCATAATTATGGCCGTGGCTACAGTTTTGGGCGTTTTTGCCTTAAAAATCATTCTTTCTCATTACAAGCTCGAGCACAAACCGATGGAGCTCGGTGGCGACGCCAAGGGTTTCAGAACGCATTCCCGGTCTGGCACCTACATGAAACTTGCAAATCTGCACTTTCGCCTCACCGATGAAATCAACATGCAGGTCAAAGAGCTGATCGGCGAGGCAGTGCCAAAAGCAAAGGGCGGGGTCGTCAATTTCGACGATGTCAACTCGTTTCGCATTGATATTCTTTCGGGTGAAGCGTTTGTTCGCACCAGCGTCATGGAATGCATTTTCAATAATTTTGTCTTCAACTATGACGGTTCACCGCTCAAGAACATGAAGATGGAGTTTTTTGACGACGACGAAGGCGGCAAAATGGTTAAAAAACTGCGCCTGACCGGCGACATGAAGCTCGTCGTCTGGCTGGGTTTTGAGATGATTGGCAAAATGTACCTTGACCGTGAAAAAACCCTGATGGTGATCGAAGCCGAACGCATTCGCTCACTGGGAAACCCTTATACAAAAACGCTGCTCGACGCCGTCGGCTTAAACATGGAAAAACTGCTGCCCGTGCCTTCAGGTCGGGGCATTACCATGTCGGGCAACAAGATTATTGTTGAGCCTTTCAAGATATTTCCGCCGCCGCAAATCGGAGGCTTCATCAGCGACATGCGCGTTCAAAGCGATGGCCTGCAGCTCTTTTTCTCGAGTAAGGTGAAGGTGAACTTTCCCCCGCTGCCTGTCAAAGACGTGAAGAATTATCTATATCTCTACCAGGGTGACGTGAAGTTCGGCAAGCTCATGATGGTCGATGCTCGCCTGCAGATGGTAGACGCAACGCAGAAGAGTGATTTCGACTTTTATCTGAAAAAATACCAGCTGCCCCTCGCGCTCGGTTCATCAAAAATCATGCGTGATGGTTCGGTGGTTGCGACGATACCAGACTATCGCGACGCGATCAAATAGTGTCTCGCCGTTTTCTCTTCTTTCTCTTCGTCGCAGCGCTGCTGGCCTCTGGCTGTCGCAAAAAAACTGAACTTGTGCCCGATGACGCGAAGCAGGTCATGCGCACCGACAGCGTTGAGGGCGACGGCGAAGCACGGGTGAAGAAACGCGTATATGGTTTTTACCTCGGTGGCCACCAATTCATCTGCGAAGGGCGCGAATTCGAAACCGAAGAAGCGGCAGCCAGCGCTGCCAAAATCAGCATCGCCGAGCGACCCACAGAAAGGCTCACGAATGAAAGTGCGACTTTTGCCGTGAGCGGCCGATCGGTTTGGCTCAAGACCCGGCGCGATATTATCTGGTGCATGCTCGCGAGCGGCAAAACTGACGAGATCGAACGCGCGGCTGAACCCGTGCGCCGGCTTTTTAAACAGAAATTTCAGCAGACAACAAATTAAGGAGACTCTCATGCGTGTATTTATTGTGGGTGCAGGTGCCGTTTCAGGCGGGGCGGCGATTGCTGCAGCCAAATCTGCAGGGGCTGAAATCATCACAACGACGAGCCGCAACGAAAATATTGCCGGCGCAGACCATACGATTCATGGCATCGATCTCGAAAATGCCGCTGCTGTCGACAAGATGCTCGCTGACGATGTTTTGACTGCCAAGCCGGTCGATTATGTCATTTATATTCCCGCGCGCGGTTCTGTCGGTATGGATGTCACAGAATCGACCGCCGACATGATCATGCCCAGCCTCGAATATTCTGTAATACCATATTTGAAGCTCGCAAAGGCGCTGAAGCCGCGCCGGACTATTGCGCTTTCTGGTTTTATGGCGCTACCGACGCTCACACGCATTTATGGCGCCATGACCTTCACGAAAATAGCCATGGAAGAATTAGCAATCCGCAACCCCGAAAAACTGCAGGTCATTCGCATCGGCATGTTTCTGAGCAACTCGGTGCGCGGCATCGCCATTCTGGCGCAACGGCGTTTTAACAAAGAGCCTGGCTTTCAGCCACAGTGGCGCGCCGAATGGAAAGCTTCGGGCAAGAAGTTTCCGCAGTTTTTTTACGACATGAATTATCAGAACGAAGAGCACATGTATAGGGCGCACAGCAATGGTGTGCCGTTTCGGCCGACTCTGCCCGAAGACATCACGAAAGGTTTTAATCTCGCGCTTGCAGGTGAAAAGGCACCCGTAATCAATGTACTTGGCCCGTGGCTCTGGACTGAAAATCGAATGCCTGAGCTGCCAGCTGAAATTACAAGTCGAACGCACCTGATACCCGAATCGATCTACCAGATGCTCTGACGGCAGGCTCGTGTAGCACGCTAATCGCTTGACACGCGCGTCAGAAGCGCCATGCGGAGTTATGAAATATCTGATAGCGCTTACCCTGATTGCAACTGTCGCGCAATGCCGCGAAACTTCTTTGCCTACCGACGGCGTAATTGGCCGGGTTAACGGCAACGCGCTTATCGAACATATTGAGGCAGACGGCTCGAAAAAAACACGGGCAGCACGCGCCGGCGAAAAGGTTCAGGCCGGCGATACGATCATCACGGCAGAAAAAAGCACAGTCATCTTTTATGTAACCGGAGCAAAAATGGAAGTGCAAGAGAATTCGCGTTTCGTTTACGAACGTACCGGCGATGACAAGCAGGTCTATTTGCAATCGGGCAATGCCTGGACAATGGTCGAGCCGCTTGGCGGCAACCGCAGATTTTCACTCAGAACACCGAATTCGGTCGCCGCGGTACGCGGTACCAAGTTCTTCACTTTCACCGACGGCGCGAATACCGGCACATGCCATTGCGAAGGTAAAATTGCATTCAAGAATAATGCATCGGGTAAAGAAGAAGTGAATGACCGCGACTACATCATGTATTTTCGGCAAGACAAAGCCGTGAAGGTATTCGTAGAAGAACTGAAAAAAATCGGCCTGCCTATTGGCCACAACCATTCGGCACTTAATGACAGCGAGCTTGGCAAAAAGGTCAATCTCACGCCTGCGCAGCTGCAGAAAATGCAGGCTTTCGTCGATAAAAAGTTCGCCGCGCTCAGGTAATGACTTCAGAAATCACGCGCTCACAAATAGAAGCAGCGCTGGCTCCGCTGCACGCCCGGTATGAATTTGCCCGCGCGCTCTTCATTGAGACTTCTGGCCTCAGCGTCAGCAGCAATCTCAACCAGACCTTTGTCGAGCCGCTTGCGTCGCAGCGCGGTATCGTTGTCAGCATATTGCACCGCGGACTGCTCTATGAGAGCTCTTCGGTCGTGCACAGCGTTTCAGATATCGCCAAAACCATCAAGGGTTTAGAACGCACCGTCGGTGCGAGCCGGCTTGAGGGTACACTTTCGTTACTGCCAGAAACTGCGGCTACCTTAAACGCTGGTACGCCGTCGCGAGACGAACTGAGCGAAGCCGACAAGGCGAAATTTGCTGCCCGTATCGCCAGAGAAATCAAGGCCCGCAAGTCTCTGGTCGCGATGGCGTCGGCGCGCTACAAACAAACCAATACACGCGAAATTTATGTGAGTCGCGAAAAGTCGCTCGAGCAATACCTGCCCCGTTTCGAAGCGATCTATTCGGCAGTTCTCAAAGACGATGCGACCAATTCAACGGCGCAAATCTACGACGGTTTCAGCCAGCGCGGCTCATGGAACCTCATGGGAGAAAATCTCAACCTTATCGATGGCATGCTGCACGACGGTGAAAAAATTCTCGGTGCGCCGCGACTCGAGCCTGGCCAATACGACTGCATCTTTTCGCCCTCGCTCTCGGGCATGCTCGCGCACGAGGCTTTCGGGCATGGCACCGAAGCCGACACCATGCAGAAGGGCCGTGCGCGCGGCACAGAATACCTCGGCAAGGCCGTCGCTGCGCCCGGTGTGCGACTTTACGATTCACCGCTGCTCGAGACCGCTGCGGCGAGTTATTATTTCGACCACGAAGGTATGCCCGCGGCAGAAACCCGCATTGTCGAAGGGGGATATCTCACTCAACCCATGACCGATCACGCCAGTGCGTCGCGGCTCGGCTATTCCCGTTCACCCAACGGGCGCCGTGAAAGTTTCGATCACAAGATATATTCGCGCATGACCAATACCTATTTTATGCCAGGGTCAGATACCCTTGAGGCAATGATTGCGTCGGTGGCAGAAGGTTTCTTTGTCGACCGCGCAACCAACGGCATGGAAGACCCGAAAAGCTGGGGCATACAGCTCGAAGCACTCGTTGCCCGAAGAATTCATAAGGGCCAGCTGACCGGTGAATATTTTTCACCCGTAATCGTTACCGGTTACGTGCCCGAAATTCTGCAATCGATTTCGATGGTGTCGCGAGACCTGCATATCAACGGCCTCGGCATGTGCGGAAAAGGCTACAAAGAATGGGTCAAGGTGACTGACGGCGGCCCTTACCTGAAATTACGCGCCCGCCTCGCCTGACTCTGGTGGCTGACTCTGCTTCAGCCACGCATCTGCCGTCAGTTTTTCATTAATTCCTTTGGGTAATTTGGCCGCGAGCCGGCATTTGCCATATTTTCCCGGGTCTATCATGACACCCGGCCTGCCCGGAAACCGCGTTGCGTGCAGCACCTCAAGCGGAAACTGTGCGTCGAAATATTCACAGTTCGCCACATGCCGGTGGCACATGATCTGCGTGCAGCGTGGGGTCGGATAAGCGATAGCCGACGGTTTCTTCGGGCATTGGTTCTCGACCGCGCCGATTTCAAAGCCATAGTGCAGCGTTGCGAAGAGTTTTTCCCAGAGGCGTGCTGCGATTCTTTTAAACTGAGGGTGAAAGCGACCCTGCCCAAATGCGCGACCGAGATCGTAAAACAGCAATTCAGCCGAGTTCATTTTTTCATCTTTTTTGTATTGCGATCTCAGCTGAACGAAAATATATTCGGCGAGCGCCAAAGCCTCGCCGGCAATGGCCTGGGGCGAAAGGCGTGAATCGGTTTCGGGGTCGTATGGCGTGCCGGTGCGGTGGTGGTGCTCAATGATATCGGTAATTTCGGCCGGCAAATCAGGCAGAAGTTGTTTCGCCTGCGTCGCGCTGCGGCTCGCGTGTGCGCTCTCAGCGATCTTTTCGATATCGTTCAGCAAGAAGTCTGCGTCGTCGGTCAGCGCGATGTCGTGCAAGAGCCCGCCGATCAATGCATACCGAACGATTTCACGGGTGGCCGCACCGGTATTTGCGTATCGGCAATACTGTTCGGCGAGGCCTGCAGCGACGAGGGCGACTTCTCCGAGATGCGGCAGAATCGGGTCTTCGGACTGATCAAGTTTCAGCAAAACGGGCAGAAAGTCTCTGCGCGCCACAACATTCGAAAGCATTCCCTGAATGTTGATCTGCGAAGCATCGACAAGCGCCTGCGCAACGTGAAACCGACCCACGTCGAGGCAGCGAAACAGAGTGCGGCAGATACGCTCACGCAAGGCGCTGTGTAACGCCTCGGCATCTGCGATAATTATATTCTCGTTGAGGTTGCCACGATCAAAGAACTGCTGCAGGCTCTTTTGCAGGGTCGCGCGCATGTGTACGCCCTTTTGCACCAGCGCCGCACCGGCACTGTCGAGCACCGGTTCTGCGAATTCGATCTGCACATCGTCGCCGACATAAGCGACGAATTTTAAGAATTCTTTGAATGAGGTGAACGCAAAAACCGCGCCCGCTGCGGGTTTTGTTTCGGCGGCCGCTTCGCCAGCGGGGCCGCTGTCGACATTCTCTTCGGGGTTAAGTGCCAAAACGCCGCCTAAACCTGCCCGGCGGCAGCCTTCAGCCCCGCATCAGCCGCCGCGCCGGGTGTTGAGCGGCCAGCCAGCATACCGCAGGCTCCGTCGATATCTTTTGCCGGTGACTTGCGGTTGACTGCGACAATGCCGCGCGATACCAGCGCCTGCCAGAATTCGATAATTTTCTCGTCAGAGGGGCGGTGCATACCGTTGAATGAAGTATTCATCGGAATCAGGTTAACCTTTGCCTTGAGCAGCTTTGCCCAACGCGCCAGCTCTTTTGCATCGTCAGGGAATATATTGATACCGTCGATCATGATATATTCGAACATCAGCTGACCCTGTTGCAGGTCGTTTCGCTTTTGCAACAGATATTCGAGAACGGCTTCGAACGAGAATTTCTCTTCGATATCCATAATCTGGCGGCGCTTTTCGGCGAAGACGGCATGCAGCGACAGCGCGAGCCTGTATGGCTGTTTTTCTTCGATAAAACGTTTGATTCCCGGCAATACCCCCGACGTGCTGAGGGTAATGCGCCGGCGCGAGATATTCATGCCATGCTGGTCGGCTATGAGGCTCGCCGCCCTGATCGCATTGTCATAGTTATAAAACGGTTCGCCCATGCCCATAAAGACCACGTTGCTGATGCGCCTGTCGTAAAGTTGCTGCATGCCATAAACCTGTGACAGAATCTGGCCGGCGGTCAGATTGCCCTTAAAGGCGATTTTTCCCGTCGCGCAGAAGCTGCAATCAAGCGAGCAACCCGACTGCACCGAGATTCAGATCGATTGGCGGTTCTCATAGGGCAGCCAGACACTCTCAACCTGCCTGTTTCCAAATTCGAACAGGTATTTGGCAGTCTGGTCAGAGGGGGATCTGGTTTCGTTCAGAATCTTGAACTCTGGCAGAGTGAATCTTTCTCTGAGGTAGTCATGAAACTCGGGTTTCAGGTTCGTCATCTTTGCCGGGTCGAACACCTGCTTCAGGTGCAACCACTGAAACACCTGTTGGGCTCTGAACTTTTTGTGGCCGTCGGCCACAAGAAGTTCAGTTAGTTCAGGCTCCGTTAACGAGAGTATCTCTGGTTTACTCACGTTGCTAATGGGGCTTTGCCCCATTAGCAACGCCTGAGTATCTCTTGCGTCATCTCTGCGGTTGATATAGCCTTAGCAGAGTCTGCCGTTAGATCACGCGTACGCGCGCCTGCGGCAATCGCCGACTTCACCGCGTTCTCTATCCTCATTGCCTGGTCTTCGAGCTTCAGTGAATATCTG
>JAKQXK010000692.1 GCA_029561505.1 Spirochaetota bacterium
GATTCAGAACCCAACCATTGGCAAATTCGCTGCCTTTTTCGGTCACCGGGCGCTTCAGGGTGAAAGTGATTCCCGGGGGACTAATGATTGCCGCGCGCCGGTACTGCAGGCCAGCCCCTTTGTCATCGGGGGTTACCGAAAGCCCCTGCGCCGATGACCAGCGTTGCAGCTTCTCTTCAGACCAGATTTCATAATCGCCCGCAACGATGCGTGTACGGTAATTTTCCGTAAAGGCGGGAAAAGCGAGCACTTCACCGGGCAACGCGTTTAAAAGCGGGTCGATCGTGAGCGCTTCTGAGGCTGTTGCCGGCTGGCTCTGCGCGGTTGCAGCAGACCAAAAAGCAACGACTGCCAGAATCAGGGTTGGTATGGCTGCCGCACGGAACATATCCGATTATCGGCAACGGCCTGATGGCGGCTAAACGTTAAAGCGAAAGTAGACGACGTCGCCGTCTTGCATGATGTATTCTTTACCTTCAAGGCGCATTTTGCCGGCTTCTTGCGCCTTTTTCTGCGTACCGTATTCTTCGACTGAGCCGAAAGGTGTAACTTCGGCGCGAATAAAGCCTCGTTCTATATCGCTGTGAATTGCTCCCGCGGCCTGCGGCGCGGTTGAACCTTTGACAATGTTCCAGGCGCGAACTTCAACTTCGCCCGCCGTGAAAAAGGTGATGTAACCCAGCAGCGAGTAGGCTTCGCGAATCACGCGGTTAAGGCCAGGTTCGCTGAGCCCCAGATCGCCCAGAAATTCTTTTTCTTCTTCGGGGCTTAACTGGCCGATTTCGGCCTCGATTTTTCCCGAAAGAGGAATAGCCTCGGCGCCTCGCTCTTTTGCCACCTGCTGCAGTTCACGAAATTCGGGTGATTCTTCAGGGTTGGCGAGTAACTTCTCGTCGATGTTGCCGATGAACAGAACCGGTTTCAGTGAAAGCAGCGCCAGATCTTTAATGAGTTCGCGGTCGTCATCGCTGAGGCCTGCAGCGCTGGCGGGTTTACCTGCTTTGAGCGTCTCTGCGACGCGTTCGAGCACCTGCGATTGTTCGGTAGCTTCTTTATCTCCGCTTTTTTTCTTTTTTATCAGATTCTGCAGGCGCTTGTCAACCTGGTCAAGATCAGACAAAATGAGCTCGAGTTCGATAATTTCAACGTCGCTTTTCGGCGAAACTGCACCTGACACGTGGGTTACGTTCTCATCTTGAAAGCAGCGCACGACGTGCAGAATCGCGTTAACCTTGCGAATGTGATCGAGAAATTTGTTACCGAGGCCTTCGCCCTGCGAAGCCCCTTTGACGAGGCCGGCAATATCGACGAATTCGACAGCGACAGGGACGCTGTTTTTCGGTTCGACGATCTTCACGAGAAAGTCAAAGCGCGTGTCGGGCACTGCGACGACGCCAACGTTTGGGTCGATCGTGCAGAAAGGGTAGTTCTGCGCTTCGGCGCTGTGTGATTTTGTCAGGGCGTTAAAGATTGTTGACTTGCCGACATTGGGCAGCCCGACTATTCCGCATTGCAGTGGCATAGGTCGAAAACGGCAGGCGAGACAGGCCTTCATGCACTAAATGGCGAAGGCCAGACCCTAAGATCTGCTTCGGCTCATTTTGTGTTCACGGCTGAACTCACGGTTAGACAACGGTTAGCGTGCGCGCCCTAATTTTGACTGTTCTAACCGCCTCGGCCTTGCTTTCTTGCGCGCGGTTTCGTTCGAGCACGCTGACCCCCGAAAAGATTTTTTCGCTGGCGATCGCCGAAGATAAGGCGCGGTTTCCCCGGCAGGGGGGCGTCTACCATGAGATTCCGGGACGCGTCGGCGTTCTGAAAGACTGGGTCGCATTCTCTGAACCTTCTGAAAAAACCGTAAAACTCTATCGCGCGGGCAAGCTCGTGTTTAGCGTGCGCGCGCAGGACAAAGACCGCAGCAAGAACGACGCAAAAACTGTCGAAGCGCTTCGGGTGCCAGGCCGTATAGTGATGGGGGGCAACGATGACTTTTTCGTCGAAAATTACCTGCCCCCCGAAGGCGAGAACAAAGACGCTTCTGTTCGCGGTGGATACAAAATTCTGCAGTTTGACTTCAAGGGCAAACTGCTGCGCGCAATCGGCCGCAAAGGGCTTTCTGAACTTGTTTTTGAAAACATTCTCTGGTTTGATACCGACGCGCGTGGCAATCTTTGGGTGCTTTACCGTTATCTCGACGAATTGCACCTCGATCGCTACGAGGGCAGCCGTCTGGCATTTGAGTTTCGCCAGAATGATTGCGAGGCAATGACGCTCGATAAGAAGCAGATGGAGATGCTCAAAGACAAGAACTCGATTGTGCACTGCGAATATATCTATCCCTTCTACTCAGGCGAGCGCGTCATGCTTTCATCGCGCATCGATCGTGTCGACCCTGAATCAGATAAGAAGCAGCTGACGCTTGCTTACCGCATCGTCAAGATCAAGAACATCGCCGACGCTGCCCCCGAAACCGTGTTCGCGCGGCTCACGAACGCTGAAGACCACCCGTATCTGCCGCAGGGCAAAGACAGCGTCGGTATCTGGCAGAATCTCGATGCAGGCAAAATTCGTATCGGGCGTTATTCGCTCGATGGCGATTTACGCAATTCTCTTGTCATCGAAATTTCAGGCCGACCGACCGAGTGGCGGCAGATCTGGCAGACGCTTTCGGGCGAAATTTATGGTATCCGAATTTTTGCCGACCAGTTCGAAGTGCACCGGTTCAGATGATGCATCTTCTGCGCAGAGAATGGCCGCTCTTTACCTCGGCGCTCGCGTTCGGTGCACTCATGGCTGCCGACTACCAATGGG
>JAKQXK010000696.1 GCA_029561505.1 Spirochaetota bacterium
GAATCTGACTCCATGAAAGCCACGGCAATTGACCCTGAAACGATAGCGCAGAGTCTTGATCTTTTGAAAGCTCTGGCGGGTGATGCCGAGGCATGGGCCGCGCTGAGCGAAGAGCAGCGCATCGAGTTGATGCAACTCTGCGGTGAGATTTCGCGCCCCAACCGCAACGACGTGCGCCTGCGCCAGAAACAGATTCGTAAGCGCGAGCTGCGCGCGATCGCGGCGCGCGAACGTGAAGCCCGGGCCCAGACCGGTATACGCTCAGCAAGACAGGCGTCCGTCTTTACTGCGCCGGTGCGCCTGCTGGCAGCACCAAAATCTGCCGGGCCCGAACGCCCCGACCTCAAGAAGCCGCGCAACTGCTATGTCTGCAAGGCTGAATTCGTGAAGCTGCACCATTTCTACGACTCGATGTGTATCGAATGCGGCGACTTCAATTACGAAAAGCGCTTTCAACGCGCAGACCTCACGGGCATGACGGCGCTCATTACGGGCGCGCGCCTCAAAATTGGCTACCAGGCCGCGCTGATGATGCTGCAATCGGGGGCGCGCGTGATTGTCACGACTCGTTTTCCCGTCGATGCAGCGCTGCGCTTCAGCAAAGAGGGGGATTTCGAAGTCTGGCAGAACCGGCTGCATATTCACGGCCTCGACCTGAGGCACACGCCGAGCGTTGAAATCTTTTGCGATTATTTTATCAGCCGCTACCAGAGTCTTGATCTCTTGCTCAACAACGCGGCGCAGACTGTGCGGCGGCCACCCGCCTTTTACAGTCACCTTATGCCTGCAGAGCTTATGCAACATGAGGTGCTGCCCGAAGCTGCCCGCCAACTGCTGGGCGATTTCGAGAGCTGCAAAGCCCAGCTTGCAGAACGCCAGGGCTCGCTGACACCCACCTCGACTGCATTGCCGGCACTGTGGCAAGACAAAGCACCCGGTGTCGGCATCAGAAAATCGGCAAGCCTGTCGCAGATACCCTATAACCATGACGAGCTCAAACCCGCCGAGCCACTTTTCCCGACCGGCAAACTCGACGCCGATCTGCAACAGGTTGACCTGCGCACCACCAATAGCTGGCGGCTGAAGATCGGTGAAATCGATACGGCCGAAATGCTTGAGCTGCAGCTCGTAAACGCCGTCGCACCGTTTGTGCTTTGCAACCGGCTCATTGGCCTCATGCGTGAAAACCCCACCGGCAAAAAGCATGTCGTCAATGTCTCAGCAATGGAAGGCAAATTCTATCGGTTCACCAAAGCGAGTCGCCACCCGCACACGAACATGGCGAAAGCTGCGCTCAACATGCTGACGCACACCTCGGCCGGTGACCTCGCGAAAGAAGGCATTTACATGAACGCCGTCGATACCGGCTGGGTAACCGACGAAGACCCGGTGCAGCTCGCCGAACTCAAGCAGCAGGTGCACGACTTTCAGCCGCCGCTCGACATCGTCGATGGTGCGGCACGCATCTGCGACCCGTTTCTGCACGGCCTAAATACCGGCGAACATGTATGGGGTAAATTTCTCAAAGACTACAAGCCTATCGATTGGTAGTCAAAGGTACCCGGGTTTTTCGCTTTGCGCGGGCTGCGGAGTATGCTCTGCGTAAGTATGTCACTCATCGGTCTGTTTAAACCCAAAGGCAAAAGCGGCTTCGGTTATTTATCAACAGCAGAAGAGGTAACTGCGGGCATTAACCTGGCAGGCAAGACGATACTCATTACGGGGTGCAATTCTGGTTTAGGGCTTGAAACAGCACGCGTGCTGGCGATGCGCGGCGCGACCATCTTCGGCACAGCGCGCACAAAAGAGAAAGCAGATGCGGCGCTTGCCGCATTTGGGTCGCAGCACAAGGGCTTTGAGTGCGAACTTTCTGACCCTAAATCGGTGCGCGCCTGCGTTGCAGCCGTGACAAAAACCGGCGTAAAGCTCGATGCATTGATCTGCAACGCCGGCATTATGGCGCTGCCCAAACTTGAAAAAGCCTATGGCTATGAACTGCAGTTCTTCACCAACCACATCGGCCACTTTATTCTCGTGACGGGCCTAATCGATAAACTAACCGAAACCGGTCGCGTGGTAATGCTTTCGAGTTCAGCGCACAGCATGGCCCCAAAAGGCGGCATCGTCTTTGACAATCTCAGCGGCGATAAAGGTTATACACCGTGGGGACAATATGGCCAGTCAAAGCTGGCAAATTTGCTTTTCGCGAAAGAGCTTTCGCGCCGTTTCGCAGGCACAAAACGAACTGCGAATGCCTTGCATCCCGGTGTTATCAAGACTAACCTGGGACGGCATATGCCGGCGATCGCGCACGCAGTTTTTGGTGTGGTCGGCCCGCTTTTTCTGAAGACAATACCGCAGGGTGCCGCGACGCAGTGCTATGTTGCAGTGCATGGCGACAACGCCGCCGTGAGCGGCGAATATTTTGCCGATGTAAACATCGCGAAACCCCGCGCCGATGCAAACGATGCCGCAATCGCCGCAAAACTCTGGCAGGTATCAGAAGAGATCGTCAATAAGCTTGGGTGAACCTGTCAGGCTAACAAAACGGCGAGGGGCTTATTCTCTGCATAAACAATTTGCGCCTGCGTCTTGTCGCGGGTCAATGAATCTG
>JAKQXK010000002.1 GCA_029561505.1 Spirochaetota bacterium
TGATTGTCGTCGCGGGCGCACCGATCGCTGAACCCGTCGCGCGTTACGGGCCATTCGTCATGAACACCGCCGAAGAGATTCAGCAGGCGTTCGAAGACTACCAGGCGGGCAAGTTTTCGAAGGCGAGTTAACAAAAGTCTATTTACGCTCTGAGCGCATCGTCGCAACCACGGCAATGAAAATACTTACCATTAAACGCGTGCTGGCCGCATGTGTGCTTTTGGCATCGCTTTGTTCTGCACACGCTGTAGAAACGGTGAATACGGCCGACATCAAAGAATGGTATGCCGTTGCGGTCGGCGGGCTTAATCTGCGTGATCAGCCGAGTCAACAGGGCAAGAAGCTCGCGTTGATTCCGTTCGGTACCAAACTCGAAGCCACGGGAAATGAATCGATGGACTCTCAAAAGGGTGACTACTGGACAGAAGTTAAGCATAAAGGCCAAATTGGTTGGGTTTCAAACCGGCTGCTCAACACCCATGAGTTGCCCGAGAAACCAGCTGTGAATTTTGATTGGCGCGGTAAGGTGTTCTACAATGCCCCCTCGAATTGGAAAAGCGGCGGTGGCAGCTTACTCGGCGACGACTTCTCAATATCATATTACAGAGTCAAAAGCACGCAATTTCTGTTACTCGAAAGACTGAACCGACGGGTCGGCAATTTCGCGGAGTGGCGCATCATCGACTTCTTGCGCATTGAAGACCCTAACCATAATGTTGGTGGCGGTGGCGGAACCTGCACCGCCCCAAACGGGGCAGCGTTGAAGATTGATATTACACACGAATTACCTGGGCGAAGCCAGAAAAACGGTTTCCAAATCTATCGCCTCAGCCGGGCGTGGGTGACAGACACAACTCAAGGTAGGTTTGTCGAAGTGCCGGTTAAAGGCGTTGTGTGCAAGGTGTTCATCGAGTAGGCGACCGATTATTTAGTTAACCCAGTAAAGAAGCCCCGCCGCAAAAAAGATTGACGCGCTCCTTTATATAAGCAATAAATTATATAAGTAAATAGATATGCATAATCTGGATGCCACTTTTGCCGCACTGGCCGACCCCACACGCCGGGCGATTCTTATGCGCCTGGCCAAAGGTGAATCGACGGTGACGCAACTTGCCAAACCCTTTAAAATGAGCCAGCCGGCGATCTCGCAGCATCTCAAGGTGTTAGAACAGGCTGGGCTTATTTCGACAACCGTACGTGCGCAAGAGCGGCCGCGCAAACTCGAAACGAAGCCGCTTCACGACGCAGTCGTGTGGATAGAAAAATACCGGCAAATGTGGCAGAAGCGCTACCAGGCGCTCGATGGCTTACTCGAAGAATTAAAGCAGATGGAGTAAAAATGAAAACAGAAAAGAAAGAACTGCAGCTTGAGCTACGTGGCGAGACCGAGGTTGTGATGAAGCGCCATTTCGCCGCGCCGCGCGAGCTGGTCTACGACTGCCATACCAAACCCGAGCTCATGCGCCGCTGGCTCATCGGGCCCGATGGCAATGGGCCGGTCTCGATCGAGCACGATCTCA
>JAKQXK010000707.1 GCA_029561505.1 Spirochaetota bacterium
CAATCTCTGCGAACCCGCGAACGCCATGGGCATCTGCAGTGGCGTTTTTCCCTGCAATGCAAGCCTGAAGCTGAAACAGACAATAGCGCCCCAAACAGGCGAAGCAGCGCCACAGCCTCACACGACGAAAGACAAAATTGCCTTCCGCTGCGCCTCTGATTTTTCGCCATCAACCGCGGCGCCACCGTGGATGCTGAAAAACCCACCCGCGCCGCTCGCAGACCCGGCACCACTCAGCGCCTCTGAACGCGCGCTACTGCACAACCTCGAAGCAACCGATACGCTCAATAAGCCGATCTGCAAAGAGAAATTTACCTCGCCCGCGCACTGTAAAGACCCCGTGACGTATTTCACACCGAATGAATCACAAAACTACCAGTTTGCGCCGTATATTCGTAACCTTGGTGGCGGTTACGCGGGCGTCGCCGCAGACGCGAACTATTCGTATATCGCGGCGGCGCGCAGCCGGTACGTGTGGCTGTTCGATTTTGACGTGAACATTAACGCACTGCACCGCATTATCCGCGCGATGGTGCTCGAATCGCCGACTGTGGCTGAATTTTTGCAGAAATTCGAAAAGAAGAACAACAAATTGGCCCTTGAGATTCTGGAAAAGTATTACAAAGACCGCGACGATCTCGATTTCATTCAGCAGGTCTACCGCAATAATTTTGCGAGTCTTTCAAAGCACTACAAGGCAAGCGCAGCGCCTGACAAAAAGCAGGGCGAATTCGGCTGGTTACGTTTTGCCGAAAACTACCGCTACATTCGCCTGCTCTATACGCAAGACCGCATCACTATCGTGCCTGGCGACATGCTCAAAGACAAGTCGATGCGCTCGATTGGCAAGTCTGCACGTGCACTCGGCGTGCCGATTCGCGTTTATTACCCAAGCAACGCCGAAGAATTCTGGAACTATACCTATAACGATTCAAACTACAAGAAGAACATTCTTTCGCTGCCGTTCGACGAAGCCTCGATCACTTTTCGCTCAGTGCATGAATATCCCTGGCACCCGACGTACCGCAAGGGTTTCAAGGGCTTCTGGCACTACGTAGTGCACGGCGCGTATAACTACCAAAAACGCCTGCTCTTGCCCCACTATGACTATATGGATTACTTCAAGATGCACCGGGTTCTTTCGAAAACCCGCGCCGACTTCAGCACCATTGAAATTCCGTCGGCTATTCCCAAAGGTATTCTCGAGCAAGACCGCTGACGCGTTCATGAGGTTCTGCGCGCTGGCGTTTCTGGCTTTCGTCGCCGGCTGCCTAACCTCTGGTACCAAAGCCGAACCGCCGTTTCAGGTTTACGCTCTCAAATATGCCGAGAGCGAATACCCGGCAAATCTCGTGAACTCGCGTAAAGCAGCCGGCAAAGTTTACATGCACTGGCTCGCGTACCTTATCAAGTCGAGAGATGGTGCGCTGACACTCGTTGATTGCGGATTCAGTGACCCGGCCCTTGTGAAACGCTTCAGGCTGCGCAATTTCAAGCCAATCGTCGAAATTCTGCACGATCTCGGCATAGCACCGCGAGAGGTACAGCGCATCGTGCTGACGCACACCCACTTCGACCATGCACTCGATGTTGACCTCTTCTCTGCTGCCGGGGTTTACGTGCACGAAAGTGAGGCGGTGAACCCTGAAGAGCAGAGCCTCGCCGCTAAATTTGCAGCGCTGTCAGGCCAGAATCGGCTGCACAGGGTCGGCCACCGAATTCAGGTCGCAGAGGGTCTTGAGGCGGTTCATATCGGGGGCCACACACGCGGTTCGCTGATCGTCAGAACAACGGGCCTCGCAAAGCAGCTGATTTTCACGGGCGACGAATGCTATTTCGCCGCAGAATGCGTTGCGGGCGTCGCGTTACCCTCGGCTGCGGCCTTCGACCGGGCAAAAAATCAAGCCTTTGTTCGCTCCTTGCCCGCAGACAGCACACTGCTAACGGGTCACGAACCGCATCGTAGCGGCGGCCGCTGGATTACTGCTGAAATTTTTTTATTGGATTAGGGCTCGTCTTCGCCTCTGCGCTTCGGTGGCTTTTCACTTTTTCGGGAGACTTTACGGTGACTGCTGAGGGTTTTTCTTGGGTGAAGCCGTGAAGTCCGTTATGTAGCGGCGGGTGCCGCCGACGTGGCAGCGCGGCGCCTGCTTCAACTGGTCGCGCTGGTAGATCTCATCAAACCACGTATAGATTGGTTTGCCGCGCAGGTATTTTTTGTAGCGGTCTGACCAGCGCAGGTTGTCGCGGCAGCGCACAGTTGCTGTAAAGACACCGTCGGTATTTGTCATAAGCTCATAGACAGCGATATCTTCTGAGTCACCAGCCTGATAGACGATGGCAATTTTCTCGCGTTTGCCGAGGCTCTGTCGGGCAGATTCAAGCAACTTGTTGAACTGTTCGCGGTTGGTGTATTCCCAATCAAGCGCGTTGCTCGCGAAAATGACGCTCACTTCGCCTTCGCGCGGCGCAAGGTCGGCGTCATGAATGAAGCCCAGCAATAATTCGGTTTTGGGCAATTGCCTCTGGCTCACGAAATGGTCGAAAGCGCTGCGACAGTGCACTTTCTCTGTTTCCATACAGAGCGTGGTTTCGTTTTTTACTGGCTCGCGTTTCGGCGGGCGGCTGTCAAAATGCGCGACCCACCCCAGTTGCAACTGCTGTAGCAACGACAATGCATCTGCACCGGCGCTGTTGGCGCGCACCAGACCCTGAAAGTCGTGGTGCGCCTTGAGAATACGCCAATCGATGTCGATGGCAACGAAACGTTTGCAGCGCATCTGCTGAAACATCATGTAAAACTGCGTAAAGCCTACGGTAAAACAGTCTTTCGCTTCGGGATACAGCTCTTCGATCAACGCGAAACTCTTATGCACACCCCGGTCGTTCATCTTGAAAAAATTGAAGCAGCCGGCGAGCATTGTCGGCAGTACGTTGTTATACCATTTTTCTTCGGGGTCTTTGCGAAAATCAAGCGTGTCGGAAAATTCTTTGGCCGTCGCGTCATCGTAGGGTTTCGTCTGGAACATCATTTCGCAAATGGTATCGCCCTTCTCTTCGACCCGACTAAACAGTTTGTCGATGCTGCGGTTTCGGTACGTGCTGTCTGAAACCGGCTTCAGAAATTTGCGGTGTTCAGGGGTTACGCGCAGCACGGCGGTTGTGCTGCAAGCGCCAGCAAGATGAGACAAAATAACGGCAGCTAAAAATGGCGCTGCCCGTTTCACCGGTGATCTCCCGGTTTCAGTGCGAAATCGATGATGCCGAAATGTGAGACAGCCTTGCGTTTGATGGCACCTGCATAACGCTCTACCTTGGTCAGCTTCAGAAGGTCATTGCTGCCCTGACCGTAAGGCTGCCGCGAATTACGGCCGAGCACTTCCATCACGACA
>JAKQXK010000715.1 GCA_029561505.1 Spirochaetota bacterium
GGTCAATGTTGCGCATTTCGAGCGCTTTACCCGCAGCCTGCTTACCGTGCACGAGATCGACGAGAGCCGCCATCGAAGTATGGTCGATATATTCGACCGCGGCAAAATCAATCACGACGGCTTTTGTTTTGGTGAAGGCCCGCACAGAATCTGTCAGCGACAGCAGATTCGTAAAGATCAGCGAGCCACGCGGTACCAGTAGAACCTGGTTTTCGGTTTCTTTCACGTCAAATTGCAGGCGAAATATTTCTTTGAATTTCACCCCGCGAATAATCAGTACAAAAAGTTTCATCGCGAGGCCGGCGCCGATGCCCGCGAGCAGGTCAACCAGAAGCGTGACAAAGAGCGTCGTCAGAAAAATGACCAGCTGCTCTATGCCCGCGTCAAAAGCATGCCTGAATTCTGAAGGGCGCGCGAGGCGAAAGCCGACGATGATCAGAATGCCTGCAAGCGCGGCGTTGGGTATCAGGTGAATGATTCCGGGAATCATGAACAGAAAGACAGCCAAAAAAAGCCCATGGAAAAAGTTCGACCACTGCGTTTTAGCGCCGTTTGCGACGTTGGCAGAAGAGCGAACAATCTCGGCAATGATGGGCAAGCCACCGATAAAGCCGAGCAGCATATTGCCGACGCCGTTGGCGACAATCTCTTTGTTGAGGTTTGTGGCGCGCTTATCGAGGTCGAGTTTGTCAACGGCGTTCGCGCTGAGCAGCGACTCGAGGCTCGCGACAAAATAGATCGCAAATATCACGAGCAGCGATTTGCCGGTGAAAATTGCCGAGAAGTCGGGGTGTGGCAATGCATCGATAATCGAAGCCGGCAACGTCACCAGAAAGTTTTCACCGAGCACAAAATCTTTGCCCATGAAAAAGTAATGGTGCGTGTGCCGCAGGTCAAACCAGACTCCGATGAGAGCGGCAAGAACGACTGCCACAAGCGGTGCCGGCACTTTTTTCAAAAGTTTAGATTTGGTGATCATAAAAACAATCATTACCAACAACGCTGCGAAGCCAATCATTGCGATTTCAGGGTTCATCTGTGACATGCTCTGCGGCACCTCTGCGAATAGGCCAAGTGGCGATTTCGCAGCGGGCGTGACGCCGAGCGCAATGTGCACCTGCTTCGAGATGATGATCACACCAATTGCAGCGAGCATACCGTGTATCACGTTGACGGGAAAAAGCGCTGCGTAGCGCGCAAATTTCAAGAGGCCCGTTATAATCTGCAGCGCGCCAGCCACGGTCATCGCCGCCAGAAAACGTTGAAATCCTGCTTTGGCATCGCCATCACCCAATGAGTCGATGCCATGCTGCACGATAACAATGAGCCCCGCAGCCGGTCCGTGAATCGCAACATTCGCGCCTGAAAGCCGCGAGACGATGAGACCCCCGACGATTGCCGACATCAGGCCCGAGACCGCCGGCGAAAGAGAACCATTACCAATTGACGCACCGGCGATGCCGATGCAGAGAGGCAGAGCAATTAACGAGAGTATAAAGCCAGACGTTAAGTCGGCTTTCCAGAATTTTTTGAGATCTAAAAGTATTTTCATATAATAGCTCCTGAATAAGATTATTTTGCGAACGCGAGCTTCACATAGCTGCGCATTAACGCGATCGCGTTCAATACGAACGCGCTACCGATAAAAAAGGTTTCGTACGCGAACTCTTCGGCCCCGAAATGCAGCAGCAGGTCGTCGCCGAAAAAAGTCGGGCTTAGCGTAAAACCGGTCATCCACAGAATACCGATGAAATAGAAAGTGATCGCGTAAGGGTGCCTGTCAGCGGCGCCGGCGTATTCGGTTCTCTGCAGCGACAAGGCAATATGCCTCAGCCCCACGCGTGCCACCAGATATCCCGTGAACACGCCACCGAAGTAGACGGCACTATACCGGGCATTCTCGGGACTCAGCAACATTGCTGAGATACCTTTAAGCGCTGCCGAAAGCGCGGTCAGCCACAGAACCCTCGCGGCATCAGTTTTTTGCCCGATTGCAGAAAACGCGACAAATAGTGCGAGCATACCGACTATTACCGCATTAAATACGTGCACGCGCGCCCCCAGCCAGAAATCTGCGGCAATGAGCAGCGCGGCAATGCCCGCTGAAGACAGCAGCAGCACTCCGGGTGAAAATACCACAGCGGTTGCGCGGGCCGCCTTCTTGATAAGACTCCAGAGGCCTGCCATCAGCTTTTCGCCGTAGCCTTCTGAAAACGAAAACGCGAAATACCAGTACCTGAGCTTTTCACCAAAAATTCGGGTGGTTAAGCCAGAGAACCCGCGCGCGAGCACTGCCCCTTCTGATTGCTGGCGCAGGTACATGACCATGACCGAAGGCGATGCGAGCAGCTGGTAGCAGCGCAGCGCAGCGTTACCTAAAAAGTGCAGCATCGCTAGTTCTTTAAACCCGAGTGCGAGCTCGAAGAACATGAGCCCAACCTGTGCGACCGAAGCATACCCGATCTGGGCCTTAACGTTTGACTGTGTTTTGAAAGAAACACTCGCGACGAATGCAGTGGTAAGACCTATTGCGCCCACTAGCCACGGAATAAACGCCACAGCGCGCCAAAGCGGAAACAGCCGAATCAGCAGATAGACACCCGCATGTATCGAAAGTGCGCCATAAAAAATCGCACTCGAAGGTGTCGGGCCTTCCATCGCGCGAGGTACCCAGAACGAAAAAGGATACTGCGCTGACTTACCCATGGCGGCGAGCACTGTCAGTAGGCCAATCGCCGTAAAAAACTCATAGTTGAGACTCACGAAAACGGCGTCGAGCGCCTGATCGTGGTACTGCAGAAAGAAATATTCGCTGCCCAGTTTGTGAAAAAGCCAGGCGCCCATGAAGAGCCCCACGTCACAAACCCGGTAAATCGCGTATGTGCGCAGGCTGTTGCGACCGGGCTGCAGGCGCATGCGATAGAAGCCGATCAGCAGAAAAGACGAGATGCCGACGATCTCCCAACCGGCGAACAGAATATCGATCGTCGCCGCCATTGCCACAAGCGAAATACCTGTGACGAACAAAAATAAGGTAGCGAAGAACCTGAGGTATCCGTCTTCGCGGTGCATGTACCGCCGCGAAAACATCAGCACAAGCCCTGTGAGAATTCCGATCAGTACCTGAAAAGAAACGGAATAGCTGTCAATCAGCAGCATGAAGTTAAACTTATAGTCGCCGACCGTCAGAAGGCGCCCGCAGTCGAGTTCAACGGCTTTAAAGCCACTGTGTGCATAGAGCGCTAGTAACGCAAAAGTCAGAAGCCCGTTGACGATATTCGCCACCAGCACAAGCCGCGAGACAAACCTCTCGGTACGCCACGGCGATGCCACGATGAGCAGCATCGTCGCGAGCGGGTACACGACCAGTGCGACTGAAACCTGTTGCAGCGTCATATTTGACCACCCTGCCCGATTGCACCCGGCAAAAGATTGCCGCGCTCACCGGCAAAGGCTGCCCGCGAATTCTCGTAGCGCGGTGCCTGGCGTGACGCAACAGATAAAGGCTTCAGTTCGCCAGCTTCGTACCAGAAATATTTCTGCGCTTCGGTATCGTACACGCAGAGTTTAACCCAGTCTTTCTTTATCCACGCGTAAACAGCTGCGTTCGCCTGCAGAACCTGCATCACCTTTTCGCGCGACTGCTCGATGACGATCATGAGCCTGAACGGATCGTGAATTTCTATCATCTGTTCGGGCAAACCCGAACGCAGGTCGCCGTCGACGCCGTTGCCGACGCCGATCAGCCCGAAAATATTGTGCGGTAACTTTGAACCCGCGCCGTAAACCGCGTTGTCGAGCAGCGAGAAATAATACGCGAGATTGATGCCGGCGCAGACCGGTACAAACGGCGTCAAAATCTGGCTCAGAATTTCACCCGTCGGGTCATTCTGCGGTTCATACGAATTAAAGAAGGCGCGGCGATCGAGAAAAAGCCCTTCGGTCAGCGAGCGCGGGGCGACTATACCCACAGAATTCGTCGCGTGCGTATATTCGGGTCGGGGTTCGAAAAGCATTTCTGATCTTGCGATGCATTCTTTCTGGGCGGATTTCTCACTCTTCTGCAATGGCACGTCGGCGAACCGGCGGCTACGCTCGAGCGCCGTACGCCTGAGCGCTGTCACAAAACTTTGTTTCAGTTTCGCCAGCAGCGGTTTGTGGCTTGCAGCCAGCAGCTGCTCGTCAAGAAACAGAATCTCGTCACGCGTTGTGTCATGAATTGCCCCGATAAACCTGGTTGATTCAGGTATAGTGAGCCCCTGACGCGAAAGCAGCGTGCGCACATCTGCGCGATTTGCCATGAGCGCAAACACACGTGCGTTCGCAAGACCCGGCCGACCAGAGCAGGCACCACAGTCATACGCGGCGAAAAACGGGTTGTTTGCGCTGCTCGAGCCGTGGCCCACCATCGCGATGAGCGGCGCAAAATGGTGCGTTAACCCAATCTGTGTCAAGACGCGGCCGACGCGTTCAGCCATTTCTGTGACGTCATAACCCTCAAAATATTCTCCTTGAGCGCCAGCGCCAGAGGCCCTCTCATAAAGAAGCTCACTCGTTTCTTCATGCGCCGCAAACGAATTGACTGTAGCAAATGATCGCGTCGGAAAATGCACTGAGAGCCCGAGCCTGAAGAGCGAGAGCAAACCGAAGAACAGCGAGATGACCGACCCCAGCAGCACGTTGTTACCATGACGGTGCCAGAAATTCATTTCGATGCGGCTGATGTGCAGCTTGCGTTTACCCTGAAAGACGCCACGCACGCGGTAGCGCGGCGTTACCGGCACGGGGCACTGCTTAATCGCGATCGTGTCGAAAGGCCCCTGGTAAACCATGTCGATGCCAAAAAACCCCGGTGCGCCAAAGGTTTCAGTCACTGCGCTCACCTCTTCGAGGTGCCGGCGAATCGATTCTTCACGGTCGTCGATGCAGAAAACCGCCTGAAACTCTGCGCCAGCCGCACGCTGCGACCGCGCACGCTGCAACGGGGCCTTGGTGTTTATCGCGGCCAGTACATCAAGATAGTGACTCATTTCAGCCGCGTCGTGCCAGAGGCGGCCGATCTGCTCAGCGCGTGTCTCGTCGGGGGGCAGCTGCGAAAAAAACTTTCGGTTTTCGTTCTGCGCAGAAATATCTGCAGCCACGTAATTCTTGCGGCGCAGCGCGTCGCACAGAATGGCCACGTAGAGCGCGACGTACTGCTCGAGCTTAATCTGTCGCGGATAATTAAGATATGCTGGTCGTGCCTCAACCTGCGCGACGATACCCGACCAGCCGCGCGCGGCCATCAGCACCTCTAGCAAGAACGTTTTGCGATCAGCGCCGGCCGGCAAGAGCCAGCCCATCGCCGATTCAATCAATTCTGCCGGTGGTTCGTTCACAACTCGCTGCGCAACATAGCTGCTGATGCCCCATGGTTTCAGCACGGCAAACTGGGCTCGCAGCGCCTGCCAAAAATCGATACTGTTTTCAGACAGATTTACGGCTGCGATTCCCTGATCGAGAAAGCTGGCGAGCAGACGGTAAAGAATCGGATGCACATCTTCTTCGAGTACAATATGCGTACGCTCTGCCATGTCGTGCAGATAACCCTGATTTCGAAATCCGCTTTGGCGCAGCTCTTCTGGTATTTCTGCTGTGAGCATCGCTTCTTTAAGACTCGCCTCACCTGCCCCCTCGCGGGCGAGCACGATATCGATCGCATCGTTCTGAATTTTACCTTCGCCCCAGGCCTTGCGGTATTCGCTGATTGGCCTGTATTCGCGGGCGCCGTAGAGCGCCGACGCCCTTCTCAGCGCATTATGAAAAGTCAGCCCCTCGTCTCGAAAGACGCCAATGATATTATCTGCAATAAAATCTTTGATGGGCCCTTGCTGCGGCAAATACCGCCTGAGCTCTTGCAGAATTTCAGCAACACTTTCTTTGCCTTGTTTCTCTGCTGTGTTATGAATCATGTCAACTCCTTGCGCAGTTCGCGCGAGGCCGGCCAGAGATCCGCGCTGTATTTCAGGCGGATAGATGAATTATTTGATTCGGGCCGGCTGCACCTTTGGTGCCACTCTGAGAAAAAAGATCAGAGCGCCGGCGGTGCGCGGGGGTTGCCCGGCAGTGCGGTGAAATCTTGAAAATAGAGGTGAGCTTCAGAAATCTGACCGAGTTGCACGACGACAAATCGCGGCAAGCGCTCTGCAAGATTCGGCAGCAATAATGCGCCAACCGTTTCGGCCGTGCTCGATTCAGCAGACTCTACCAATACATCTTCAGCAAAGTCAAACGTCGATGTGAGGTTGTGCCTGTGCAAAGACAGCGAGTTTTCGCGGGCCCCGGTCGAGGCCGCGATTTCATAGCCACCCAGAAAAATCAGCGCAGCAAACATCGCCGCGCAATGGGGCAACAATCTGCGTCTATTTGCCTGAGCCTTCGCCACTGGGATAAATATACCATGAACAGGCGTCGGCGACAAGCACAAATTGATGAGCCCTGAAGAAAGGGCTTCGGTTTTCCCCTTTACCACTTAATCGTGACTGCAAATCGTGTGCCATGTCTAACCTGGTCCGGACTCTGTTCCGCTGGATCGCCTATTTCTCGTCTTACGGTATCGCCGTCGCAACCTCGGCTGCGATCAGCTCGATTCTTGCCATCTCATTCGGGCTCTACTATGCGCGCGCGACGAATTTTCCGATCAGTGAACTCATGCTCTGGACAATCGCAGGCGGTGCGGCCGTTGCCTGGGTTGGCCACTCGCTGCAGTTTGGTATCATGAACAAAGTCGGATTTCCCGGGTTCACGCGACCGGTGCTGGCTGTGAACCGGTTTATCACCGCTCACCCAGATCTGCAGATCAGACCCGACCTCAAAGAACCGGAGTATCAAGAGCTGCTGCGCGCTTTGACAATTATACCTCTGACAAACGCGTTCACCGCAGTGCTATCTGTGCAGGTTATCTTCGTGGCCATTCTGGTCGCGGCAGAAATGTCGGTGAAGTTTGAAACCTACCATTATGTGCAGGGAGTCATCATGGACTTCATCTTTTCATTCATTCACGGCGGTTTTTGCCTTGTGATTGGTGAAATCGCGACGGGTTCAATGCGGGCCGAATGCAAGCGCATCATGTCAGATAAGAAGATTCCTTTCACAGACCGCGCGGTCACCACGGTTAGGCTGAAACTTGCCTTCTTTATTACGCTTTTTCTGATCACGATTTACGTGGCGGCAACCCTCGTCTATTACAACCGGGATAATCTGCAGGCGATACTGGTCTTCGTGTTTATGGCGATGGTCGCAGCCATTCTGATGGCCTACATGATCTTCTACCTTATCTACAGCGCACTGAAAGACATCGAAGGCGCGATGGACGACCTCAAAAGCGGCGGTTCGGGACTTATTTTCACCAAGTCTATCGACAGCGAATTTGTTAAAGTTGCGACGGGCATCTCAGACGCCGCGCGAACGATCAAAGACTACCAGGCAAACCTCGAGCAGAAAATCGAAGAGCGCACCGCCGAGCTGCAAGAGAGTCTCGGCAATGTGCGGGCGCTGAAGGGACAGCAAGACGGCGACTACTTTCTGACATCGCTCTTATTGAAGCCGCTCACTGGCAACTACGCCAACAACCGGCAGATTAAGGTCAGTATTTTTATACGTCAGAAAAAAAGCTTCGAATTCAAGACCAAAACCAATGAAATCGGTGGAGATATCTGTCTCGCGCACAGCATTCGCCTGCGCGGACGCGACTATACGCTGTTCTTGAACGGCGATGCGATGGGCAAATCAATGCAAGGCGCTGGTGGCTCGCTGGTGCTTGGCGCCGTTATGCAGTCAATCATCGAACGCACGAAACTTTCACCCAAAGAACAGGTGCTCTACCCCGAGCGTTGGCTGAAGGCGGTTTTTCTCGAACTGCAGAAAACCTTTGAAAGTTTCGACGGCTCAATGCTGATTTCGGTCATTATGGGGCTGGCCGACGAAAAGAGTGGTTTTGTTTATTTTATCAACGCCGAACACCCTTGGTCGGCTATCTTGCGCAGCGGCAAAGCATTCTTCATCGAAAACGATCTGACTCTGCGCAAGCTGGGCACGCTGGGCGTCAGTATGGGAATCAAAGTGCAGACCTATGAAATGAAGCCCGGCGACGCTTTTGTCATAGGCTCAGACGGTCGCGACGATCTGGTGCTTGGCACGGGTGATGATGGTAACCGCGTCATCAACGAAGATGAAAATCTTTTCTTGCGCCTGCTCGAAGACGGCGACGGTAATCTCGAGGCGGTCTACAACGCGTGCAAACGTACGGGCGAGATCACCGATGATTTTTCGCTGATTTCACTGACCTACCAACCTGAAAAAGAGACAGCCGAGGCACGCGTAGGCACGCGCCAGACAATCAGCAGCGCGCGCCGTCTCGTCGCCGAAAAACAATATGAAGCCGCAAAGCAACACCTTGAAGAA
>JAKQXK010000010.1 GCA_029561505.1 Spirochaetota bacterium
GGGGCGACACCGGTGCAAGAGCTTTCATTCGCGCTCGTGACCGCGATAGCCATTCTTGATGCCATTAAGGCCCGCAACTGTTTTAGCGACGCCGAATTTGAACAGGCAGTTGGCCGTATTTCATTCTTTGTCAACTCGGGCATGCGCTTCATCGAAGAGATGAGCAAAATGCGCGCATTCGGCGAAATGTGGGATGACATTACGCTCAACCGTTACGGAGTCAAAAACGAGAAGTTTCGGCGCTTTCGTTACGGAGTTCAGGTAAACTCGCTGGGGTTAACCGAAGAGCAGCCCGAAAACAACGCGTGGCGCATTCTCATTGAAACGCTCGGAGTTACCCTCTCGCAAAAGGCCCGCTGCCGCGCCCTGCAGTTGCCTGCATGGAACGAGGCATTGTCACTGCCGCGCCCCTGGGATCAGCAATGGTCTCTGCGTTTGCAGCAGATTCTCGCGTACGAAACTGACCTGCTTGAGTATCCTGATCTGTTTGAAGGTTCACCCGTCATCGCATCGAAAGTTAACTCATTGATCACCGAAGCCAAAGCCGAAATCGAAAAAGTGCTCACGATGGGTGGCGCCGTTGAGGCGATCAAGTCGGGTTACATGAAATCGCAGCTCGTGAAAAGCCAGGCAGAACGCATGAGCAAGATCATGACGAGCGAGCTCAAGGTCGTCGGGCGCAACATCTATGCAGAAGGTTTGCCATCGCCGCTTCTGGGAGGGGCAGATGAAGGCATTTTCAAAATCGATCATTCGGCAGCCGACGAGACGCTCGAGAACCTAAAGAAGGTACGCGAGATGCGCGACGAAGCTGTGGCTAAAGCCGCGCTGGCGAAGCTCGAAGCAGACGCCCGAAGCAACGTGAATCTGATGCCTGCGTCGATTGCCTGCGCGAAAGCACTGGTCACTACCGGAGAATGGGCAACGACGCTGCGGGGTGTTTTCGGCGAATACCGGCCGCTCACGGGTGTTGAAGGGCAGAAACTCTCGCTCAGCGAAGACCGCGTCGCCGCCGTGCGCCGGCACGTCGAAATATTCAAAGAAAAACACGGGCACCGTCCGCGTTTTGTTCTGGGCAAGCCCGGGCTCGACGGGCATTCGAATGGCGCAGAGATGGTTGCCGTCGCAGCGCGCCATGTGGGCTTTGACGTCATTTATTCGGGAATTCGCCTGACGCCAGAAGAAATCGCGCGCGCAGCAGTTGAAGAAAACGCAGACCTTATTGCGATGTCGATTCTGTCGGGTTCACATCTAGAACTCGTCGATCAGCTGATGAAGACCCTGGTGAAATACAAAGCCGATAAAGAGATTCCCCTCGTCGTCGGCGGAATAATACCCGAATCAGATTTTGCCCGGCTGAAAGCGCTTGGCGTGCAGCACATATTCACTCCGAAAGATTATGACCTGATCGCGATAATGGAAAAGAACCTTGAAATAGCGGAGGCGTTCGCCTAAACGCAATCGATGGCTGCGTCTCCGATCTTAGGTGTCGCCGAGCGTTATGTTTACAGAGCCGCATTCAGTTTCTTTGTAAAACAGGTTCGCCGTTTTTCTCTCGGGGCAGTGCTATACCTCGTGACGCTGCCGGTTTTCCCGGTGCTCAATTATTTTGCGTTTCTGTTTCTTGCAGGTACTGAGCCGCACGGAGCCAGGCAGGTTTATGCCGCAGAGTGGTCGGCCTTCTGGTGGGGCTTCTGGGTCACTCTGCCACTCTACGCGGTTTTTTCAGGGGCGCTCTGCAGGCTGGGCGTTCCCGGTGCGATACGCGCGCTGCGGCTTGCTGAGCCGGTGCTGACGCGGTCTCTGGCCGAGGCCGAACCTGAAACGCTGCGCGAACTCTTGCGTCAGCTTGCAAAAGTGCCGACCGGTTTGGCGCGTGTGGCATCTCTGATCTATATCGCGCAGGCTCTTTACATTTATTCGCAAAGTTACCTGCAGCGGGCAGATCTGGCGCGCATAGGGTTGTTCGCACTGATCGATGTGTTTGTCGTCGTGATGTTAGCGGGTCTCGTTTATACGCTAGCAGAATTCGGCTGCAGTTACCTGCGCGTGCAGGTGAAGCGCCAGCTTTCGGCGCTCAACGAGGCTTCTAACGATCTGATTTCAGGGCGCTCTGGCGTTCTGCGCTTTTTTTATCTGGGTTTCGTCGCTGCAACTTCGATCGTCGCGCTCGTCGCATTTCTCTACGCGAAGAGTGACAATGTGCTTTCTGAAGCGATTCAGTTCGCGGCGATTACATTCTTGATCTGCGGAACTCTCGCATTCATCTATTTCTTCACCTGGACATATTCGTTGCGGCAGGTGAGTGAAGCGACGTATGCAGTCGCAATGGGCGGTCGCGGGCATTTGCCCATGATGTCAAATGACCGCGAACTTGTTGAGGTTGCTGTGAATTTCGATGCAGCCACGTATGAAATCAATACGATACGCAATTATCTGACCGAGCTGGTCGATGAGAAGACGCGCACGCTCTCAGAGGCTTATAATGAACTTAAGGTTTTGAAATCACGGCAAGATGGGGACTATTATCTCACATCGAACCTTATCGAATCGCTGACTGAACTCAGGCCCGAGAGTGAAACGGTAGTGCTCGACTCTTTAATTAAGCAATACAAAACTTTTGAGTTCATGGGCAATACGAAAGAAATCGGTGGCGACATGAATGCCGGTTATGCCTTGCGGCTTCAGGGTGAAAAATATACACTGGTAGTCAACGCCGACGCAATGGGTAAGTCTTTGCAGGGTGCCGGCGGGGTTTTGGTTCTTGGGTCTGCAATTCGTTCGCTGATTGAACGCACGAACATCACAGAAGGGCTTCGTAATCTTTCGCCTGAGCGCTGGCTCAAGAATTCATTTCTTGAATTGCATCGCCTGTTCTCGAGTTTTAACGGCAGCATGATGGCGTCGATGGTATGTTTGCTCGTGCACGACAAATCTGGTTATACGGTGATGATAAATGCCGAGCACCCAAAAGGTATTCGCCTGCGCGGTGCGCAGGCAGAATTCATCTCGAACCATGAGGGCCTGCGCAAGCTGGGCAATAACGCAGTCAAGGGCCGTCTCTGGGTCGATACGTTTGTTTTACGTTCTGGTGATGTCGTCATTCTGGGCTCAGACGGGCGTGACGACCTTGTCGTTGCCTATGATTCAGATCATCAACCCGTCATGAATGAAGATGAACGGCGCATACTGCAGATCGTTCAGGCCGCTGAAGGTGACTTACCTCGTATCTACATGGGTATTCGCAACAGCGGCGAGATAGTAGACGACATTTCGCTTCTGAGGCTCGAATATTCAACGCGCCATGAAACCAAAGACGAGACGCTGTTGCAAAAGCTTTGGGCTGAACACGCATCTGCCACTGAGCCCGCGACGCGCCTCGACGTGCTGCGCAAGATTCTGCAGGCAGATGCGGAAAATATGAGTGCCTGGCGTTCGCTGGTGCGGTTGCATCTACGCAATGGAAACATGGTCGATGCAGCTTTCATTACCGAATGTATGGTACGCATCAGGCCAGAACGTGATTTTCTCATGTATTCTGCGGCATTGCTGTATTTTCGTCTGGGCAACGCAGACAAGGCTCTCAATTTTGCCGACCGGTTGACCCTGCGAAACTGGCATGTTGAAAGGTACCTCGTTTTGCTGGGCAAAATTCATGAATCAAGACAAGACGAACTCGGCATGCGCGAAGCCGGCCTATTGCTTCAAGAACTTGAACCGGGGCACGATTACGCCGCGAAATTGCTCAATAACCCCAATTCACGCTGAGAAACCGTCAAAGTGACGCATCTCAATTCCAGGAAAAAAAACGCTGAGCAAACGCTCAAGGCCTACCGCGATACCGCTGACATCTCGCATCGCGCCGAGCGACGCGAACAGGGCTTCATCGGGCGCATGTTCCGCTACGCCGCGTAATCTGCGGATCTCATTGTTGGCTGACCAGCGTGCGCGAATAATATCTGCATCGAATTCTTCAGCGTAGGCATTTGCCAGTTCAAGGCCGTTATAAAAAACTTCTGCGCGTTTTGCTATGCCGTTATTTTCGCGCGCCATGGCTGCGAGGCAGGCCGGGTAACCCGAAACCGCGACGAGGCCAGGCATCTCTCTGATAATGGGCAAGAGCCATGTATCAAACAACAGGTTGAAGCAGGCAATTTCAGCATCGAGCAGATTAACGTAGTGCGGCAGCGCGCCAAAATGTGAACGGTAAAGTTTTGTATAGGGAAACGTGTCCACGGGCAGCGGCTGCTTTATGACTTTTTCTAACTCGGCAATAATCGAAAACTGGGTCATTGTCGCATTAAAATCTGAGATCCTCATTTCTGCGGCAAGGTGGCTGATCAGGCGCGCGCATTGTGTGAGAATTTCAGCGAGTGAAGAGTTTGCGGTATACCATTCGATCATGGTGAATTCTGCACCATGGTGTTTGCCCGGCAGGTCGTCACGAAAGACAGGCGCTATTTCGTAAATGCCGTGTGCGTTCTCGCCCGATTGAATCTCTGCGGCGAAAATTTTCTTCATCGCGAACTCGGGCGAAGTTGCAAGATAACCACGATGCGTTGTATCTGCGCCCGAAAGAGAAAACGCGTCGATGTAGGGCTCCATTGCTGCCGATGGCACCAGCCGGTTGGTGCGCACTTCGGAGAGGCGCTCGGTTTCGAAAAAAGCCCGTACAATGCGAATCGCCCGGTTGCGCAGCAGCGCGGCATTCATAGGGGCGGCGGTTCTCGGTGCAACACCGTCAACGCATGCGCCAGATTTTCATAGTTCTGGTACCCCTGGCACAGCGGAAAATATTGCCCTTCGCGGCCGTAGACAATGGTCGGAAACGACTCTGCGCCCATTTCGCGCGCGCGTTCAAATTGTGATTCGGCCCCTGCAAGCGCGCTTCGGCTTTTCAGCTCGAGCACAGTTGTTTCGGGCAGGCCGAACGCGACAAAAAGTTCTGCGTAACTATCTGCATCAGAGAGAACTTTGCCCTCGTCAAAATTCAGTTTGAGTATTGCATGCGCCAGTTCAATCGTATTGGTCGCGGGGTTGGCTTTTGTGACAAGAGAGAAGGCCATCGCCGGCAGCGTCGAATCTTGAATCGTCTCGCGCTGGCGAAGCAGTTTCATATGGGCATCAGAGAATTTTGCGCCGGTCATTTGCTCAACCCGGGGTATAGCGCGCTCGATGTAGTCGGCGAAGTCTCCCAAAGGGCCTATGCGCGGGCCCAGCATCAGGCCGCCCGAAACTGCCGAAAACGCAAAGCGATCAGAAAAATCGCGTGCGAGACGTGAAACAACATCGGCGATGCCCCAGCACCAGCCGCAATAGCCGTCGAATACGTAGACGATTTCGGGTTTTGTCATTGTTCTCGGTAACCTTTGTTCTGCGACGAAGACCAAGGCGATTGCACCGGAATCGCCACCGGTCGCTGACCTCAGCCCTCCGTGGCCTGTGGCTGCTACCGGCGTCCTTGCCTCACGCAGCCTTCGGCCCTCCGTGGCCTTTGGTCCGCGACAAAGCCGGCATCCATGCCGGTCGCTGACCTCAGCCCTCCGTGGCCTTTGGGCACACCAGGACTTGAACCTGGGACCAACGGATTATGAGTCCGCCGCTCTAACCAACTGAGCTATGTGCCCCTACGGGGCACATAGCTCAGTTGGCTACGCACCCTGCGTAGATTTGGAGACTAAAAAAAAGTCACAGCGTCAAGCCAAAGCAACAGTGCTTGCCGTGGCAGGGCAAAATGACACAGAGTCGAATTCATTAACCTATGAAAACGAATAT
>JAKQXK010000016.1 GCA_029561505.1 Spirochaetota bacterium
TTAGGTGGTCCGCTCCCTGACCTCGACCTCAAAGCCGAGCTCGCCGGTGCGCAAAAAATGGTTAAGCTCGCAAAAGCCGGGGTGCTAGCGTCGGCCATCGACCTCTCTGCAGGTGGCCTGATGCGCGCTGCCTGCCGCATCGCTTTCGCCACATTTGAATCGAGCGGTAAAATGCCATCGCTCGCTCTCGACATAGCCGCACTGGGCAAAGGCCTCGCAGACACTCTGCTACTCGGCGAAACCGCACACTCATACCTCGTCGCCGTCAGCGACACCAACGCCGCTGCGCTCGAAAGAGAGCAATCCGCAGAGTTTCCGGTGGTCAGGTTGGGTGAAGTTCTACCGGGCGCCGGGCGCCTAAAAATTTCCAATACCGAAATCGATCTGCTGGGTCTTTATGCAGCATGGGCGAACGGGCTCCGTGATTTTTTTCGCTGAACTCTTTAGAATCGCACAAAGAAACCGGCAAAGGGTGTCAATGACCAGCCGCCACCATCTTCTGGTATAAACCACAACTTTGTACCGAGGTTGATGCCGAACTTCTCTGCTGTCTGAATTTGCCAGCCGGTGAGGCCTACGAGGCCCAGCGTGCTGCTCGAAGCCGAAGCCTGTGACGAGATACCGTCAATCGCAACTTTGACCGACGCCATGCTGATGAAATATGCGACGCCCACCCCTGCATAAAGACCTGACGCGCCGACAAAACGCAGCTGAAATGCGGCGGGCAGAAAATTGACATCATAGTCAAACGTCGTGGTTGAGCCGCCCGAAGTGCTCGAGTATTTGTAGCTATAGAGCGGCAAATACGCGATTCCACCGCCGATTTCCATACCATTCTTTAGTCGCTGCCATATATCCGCGCCACCGCCAACACCGCCCAGCGTGCTCTTGCCACCTGTTGTTTTGTCGACTAAATCAAGCGCGTCGCGGGTCTTTGAATCGGCGTAGATCCAGTTATAGCCACCCCAAAGCGAAATAGTCATTTGGCTCTTGCCGCCACGTTCTGCAGGTACCTCGGCTATCGGCAGAATTTGTGCAGATGGGGCCGAGAAATAAGAAACCAGCGAGTCTCCGAGGTTGTCAAAGTAGTCAGAGGCAGCGCTGCGCGCCATCGTCTCGTCGACTTTACGCCGGTTTTCACCGGTCGAGACCGAGGCCATTCTGACCAGAAATGTTACCTCGTTGCCACTGCGCGTCACTTTTCCGAAAACGACGCAATCGGCGCTGTTCTCCGTTGCGAGTTTCATTGCGAGTTCGAGGTAGGCGCCCGTTGCCATTTTGCCTTCAGAGACTTTGCTCATTTGACGCGAAACTACCTCGCGGGGAAAAACCTCAAAGCGGCCATCGTTCTTGAATTTATCTGCAATATTGTCGCTGACCTTGTCACCGAGTGAGTTTTTACCTTCGGGCACAAGAAAAGTCGCGACATAGATTCGTGGTCGTTCGTTGCCGATTTCTGGTTCGCAGTTGGCCGCTGCGAGCGGCATCAGACCAGAGAGAGCAAGCGCAAATGCCGCGATATTGACGATAAGCATATCTTTCATGAGTCAGTGCACGAATAC
>JAKQXK010000072.1 GCA_029561505.1 Spirochaetota bacterium
TCGGTCACGATGCTTTCGGCAACCCTGCTGCTGAATGCGCAGCAACCAGCGCCCGTCGGTCAGACACCGGCAGCGGCAACCCCGGCACCGGCGGCTGAACCGGCACAAGGCGCGGCAAACACGCTGGCCGAAGCGGGCCGCTGGCATTTTGGTTCAGATCCAACAGTCTGGGTGATGATTTTCATCTTCAACCTGGCGCTGTTCGTCGTGCTCGAGCGCGTCTATGTGATTCGCAAGGTGCGCGGTGACAGCGCGGGCCTCGTTGAATATCTCACAGCGGCGCTGCACAAGGGTGAGTCCATTGACAAAGTTGCCGAGAAGGCGGCTGAAAAACAGTATGGCCTCGAAGGCCGCGTCGCCGCTCTCTCTCTCAAAGGTTGGGATAAAGGCGAACACGCGATGCGTGAATATGCAGAAGCAGCGCTGATCGCCGAACGCCGCTCGCTCGAAAAGCGCCTGGTGATTCTTTCAACGCTCGGCAACAACACGCCGTTCATTGGTCTTTTGGGCACGGTTCTTGGTATCATGAAGGCATTTCGCGACCTCGCCGAAATGGGCGACTCGGGCCCTTCGGTCGTGATGCGCGGTATTTCTGAAGCCCTGATCGCGACGGCGATGGGTCTGGCTGTTGCGATTCCCGTCGTTATCGCTTACAACGCGCTATCACGCATCGTTCAGGATAAACTTTCGCAGGCAGAAGAGATCGCGACGCTCATCAGGGCCATTCGCCTGAATAAATAACATGGCCGGCTCGTCTAAAAACGGCTCAGGCCCGATCAGCGACATCAACGTCACCCCGCTCGTTGATATCATGCTCGTGCTGGTTATTATTCTCATGGTGACCGCCGAGTTTACGCGCTATAAAACGATTCCGGTAAATCTGCCCAAGGTGAATGCAGCTGCGGTCAAAAGCGAACCGCACCGCCTGACGGTGACGATCAAAAAAACCGGAGACCTGTTCATTCAAGACAAACCCGCGCTTGGCCTCGACGATGTATTCGATCAGGTTAAGGCAGCGAAAGAAACGTATCCCGATCTGGCGGTGATTCTGCGCGCTGAAGGTGACCACCCGTACCGCAAGGTACTCACCGTGCTCGATAAGATCAAAGCCGCGGGAGCCTCAAAGGTCGGCCTTGCGGTTGACGCCGATAAGACCTATTGATTCATTGATTCAGCATGAAGTCTGCGGCGGGTATTTTTCTCGAACGCCGCGGCGCGCATGCATGGCATGACACGGTAGCCGCGCGCGTCAGCGTTGCGCTGCTGCTTCTGGTTTTTCTCGCGGTACCGGCTTTCTTGCTGCTGATACAGAATTCAGCGCTGCTGGTCTATTACCTGATATATCCCCCGCTGTGTGCGTTTGGCATTTATCTGATGTCACGCGAAAAGCCTTACGTCGGCAGTCTCGTCGTCGTAGCGAGCGTCTATGCCGTTGTGGGTTTCATGTCGTGGCTCATTGGTTTTGACCAGGTAAACCAACTCAAGTGGTGGATTATAGCGCTGCTGCCATGGGTCATGTTTACAGAATCGCAGCGCGTTACGATCATTGTGATGACGCTCTTGCCCGTGGTATTTTCGGTAGTTTTGCGGTACTTGCCCGTTTGGGAAAGTCCATTGCTGCTGGCAGAACGCGAGTTTATCCGCCACATTCTGGGTATTTCTGTGGCGCTCGGCGGCTTCAGCGCGCTCTATTTTCTGCGCCGTCAATACTTCGCAACCGAAAGACTCAGACGCCTGGAGAATGAATTCTATTCGAATACTCTCGACAGCATTCCGCTGCCGATCATTATCAAAGACGGCATAACTCTTGAATACGTGTTTTTCAACAGCGCGGCGCAGCTAACCTATGACCTGCGGCGAGAGGGCCGCAATTCGAATCTGACGACGTTTTCAGAATCATCGGCGGCAGCGGTCTCACGCCTCGATCAAGAGGTATTGCGCAGCGTCACTTACCATATAGAAGCCGACGAGAACCTTGTGCATACCACGGGAATCCACTGGCATTTCAGAACGTATCGCATTCCACTCGAGCTCGAAAGTTCGGGCCGCCGGCTTCTGATTACCATCAGCGAAGACCTGAGGGCCCTCAATCTGGCGATTCGGCGCGCCGAAGAAACGCGCGATCTGACCGCCAGGGTGTTTAATGTACTCGCGCCGCTGGTCGCGAAATTTGACCACAACACAGGCCGCGTGACGATGCTGAATCCGCCTGAATGGCTCGCTGGCTGGGCCGCGCTCGAATCAGATATCAAAGGTTATCTGGAGTTCACCCTCTCACGCCAGATTTTTCCGCAAGGCGGGCTCAGGCGCTCGCAACAATTCAGCCTCGGCGGCCGCAGTTTTGACCTCTATCTTGTCGCTGCGGCGCTATCGGGTGAAGTCACCTGCGTCGTGCTCGAAGGCCCGCAAATCTCTTGATTAATTATTGACACAGCCCGGCGCATAGAGGCTTTTCCCTCTATGCTTGACGTTGGCGAAGAGATACGTATACAGAAGAACTCGGGGCCAACGAGTCTTTTTCTGCATCTGCCTTATCTGAATTATGTTTTTTTCTTTTTTCAGGGCCGAGGTGCATATAACATCATCAAGAACCTGTACCAGCATAAGAAAGAGGTCCCGGGCTTTTTTCAGTCGGCCTGGTTAACAATCAAATTTGCGCTCGTGAGTACGATTGCGTCCACGGTGCTTTATAGCCTCTTGCTGGCGATTGGTTATAATCCGTTCGGCAAGGTGCTCGCAAAATATATCTATTTTTGCGGTACTCTTATTGGCGGGCTCTTGCCTGTAGGGCAACTAGCAGTTCTCTTCGGCGAGGTGCCAGGTAGCCTGCTGTTTCCCGCGTTCACTGCCCCAACATTTATCGCTATATCATCGATTACGTTTGCGACCTATTTTATTTTCGGTATGGGCGGCGCGCTGCTCGCGATTTTCAACATCAAAGCAGACATTCGCCGCGCACAGTTCTTCTGAAAACCCTGCTGCGGCTCAATATGGCCATGACGTTAGATGGCCACGTCGCGCACCCTACAGCTGCGTGGAACTTCGGCAGCAGCGAAGACCGCAGGCGAATGGACCGCCTGCGTGAATGGGCAGATTGCCTCATAGTCTCTCGCAAAACTCTTGAGCACGACAATATGGATCTGCGCGTGCGCACAAAACCGCAGAGCCTGCGGCATCCTCGGCCGGTAATTGTGCTCGATACCGCGCGGCCGCTAAAAGCAGGCCTGCGCATTCTCGCGCACAGTGCGATTCAGGGTGAGGTGTGGATTTCAGAACGCGCCAAACCTGTAACGCTGCAGCAAATCTGGCCCGATCTGAACGCGGGCTGGCAGCTGCACTATTACCGTGACGTGCGGGATATTGTGTCTTCGCTGCATAGCCGCGGTTATCCGCACCTGCTGCTCGAAGGCGGCCCTACCCTGAACGGTGTCTTTTTTTCCAACGAACTTGTCGATGAGTTTTTTTTGACCCTGTTGCCGCTCGTATGGGCGGGCCGAACCACTGACCGATCGGTCATTACCGATGCCCCCATCGCGCTTGAGCGCTTTCGTCTGCAGAGCGCAGAGAAACGCGGTGATGAAATGTTTTTTCGCTACGTACGCAGAAAATCTGCTAAGCGAGCCCGCTAGAATACGCAGGTGGGCTGAATTCTATACCTGTCGCTTAAAATAAGAGAATATCTCGCGCTCGTCGATGCGCACGATTGTGGGGCGACCATGGGGGCAGCGCAGTGGCGCTTTGCAGAGCCGCAGCTGCTCTATTAGCTCAGCGAAATCGGTCAGCGAGGCGGTTTCGCCCTTGCGGATTGCGTGCCGGCATGAAAGGTCTTTTGCCAGCTGGTCAAAAAGTACCGAAGTATCTGCCTCATCGTCGCGTTCGATGATGGCGACGGCCTTTTGCAGAGCGTCGGCCTCTTCACCCGGCGCAAGATACGAGGGCACAGCAGTCAATACCAGCCCCGCCGGCCCCATGTCTTCAATCGCAAAGCCCATGGCGTGCAGCGCATCACGTTTAGCGCTGACGCGCGGGCGGTCGGGTGCAGCAATACCGAGCGCAACGGGTGAGGCCAATTGCTGCGAAATATCGTGGCGCACCGCCAATTCGCCGAGAAACCGTTCGTAGTTAATGCGTTCGTGCGCCGTGTGCTGGTCGATCAGAAACAAACCTTCGTCGTTCGTGGCGACAATGAAGGTATTAAAGATGCGCGAATGCAAGACGAGGTTCTGCGGTATCTCTGATCTTTCAGTGGTATTTTCGGTGGGGGGCAGCGAAAATTCTGCGTTCGCGGCGTGGCTGTGAAACAAAGAAAGATTAAAAGGTGATTCGCTTTGCTGCGAGCCGCCAGGGGCTTTGGCCTGGTCTTCGGCCGCAGGGCTGCTCACCGGCATTCGTACCATCGAATGCGCCGCGATACCACCCGCCTCGGCAATCGTGCGCTGAATTGCCTGCCGCAACAGCGCGAGCACCTGCGTCTCATGGCGAAAGCGCACTTCACGTTTCTGCGGATGCACATTCACATCGACGTCGGTTTCAGGCAGAGATAAAAATAAAGCCGCGAACGGGAAACGGCCTTTGGGCATTAGCTCTCCGTAAGCGTTTCTGAGCAGCATCACCAGGGGTTTGTAGAATACGGGCCGGCGGTTTACCCACAGGCGTACATCGCCGGCATGGCTACGATAGAAATAGAATCGGGAGATATAACCCTCAAGAGAAACACCCTGCTCTTCGCGGTAGAGAGGCATCACATCTTGTGCGATTTTTTCGCCCCAAATGCTCTGCATACGCGCGATGAGGCTCGGTTGCGCGCCAAAGACAAGCGGGTCTTCGCCCGCATTATCAAAGCGAAAGGCGACCTGCGGCGATGCCGTCGCGAGCGCGATCACCATTTCACTCAACTGTTTGCGTATTTTCGCGGCATTCTGGTAATAATCACGGCGCACGGGCACGTTATAGAAAAGATCGCGTACAATGACTCTGGTGCCTTTTTCTATCGGGGCCGGTTGAACCGTCTGGCCATTTTCGTCGACTTTGATTGCCGAACCATACGATTGCGCAATGGGCCTCGATTCAATAGTGAGCCTGCTCACTGAAGCTATCGAGCCGAGCGCCTCGCCGCGAAAGCCCATGGTGCGGGCACCGATCAGGTCTTCGAGTGAAGCTATTTTGCTCGTCGCAAAGCTCGTAACTGCCAGTTCAAGGTCGGCGGTAACGATGCCGCTGCCGTTATCGCGCACCTGAATCTCTTCGAATCCGTCGCCCAGAATGCGAATGTCAATCTCGGTTGCGCCGGCGTCGAGCGAGTTCTCGACAAGTTCTTTGACGATTGCCGCTGGGGACTCTATCACCTCGCCGGCCGCGATCTGGGCGATCAGATTTGCATCGAGCTTCTGTATACGTTTCATGAGTCTGAGTAATGCTTTTTATCAAAAAAAAGGGGGGACATGCGCCCCCCCTTTTTTGGGTTTAGCCCGCAGAATACTGCTGTATCGCGGGTAAACAGATCGTTTTACCAAGCGTTTTCGTCGCCGCGATCACGGCGAAAGTTTCCGCCGCCGCCGCCACGGCCACCGCGGCCGCCGCCCCCACCGCTGCGACCACCGCCGCCGCCATA
>JAKQXK010000092.1 GCA_029561505.1 Spirochaetota bacterium
TACAACTAAGCGCGAAGACAATCTGAAGAATCACAAGATTTCTACCAAATGACATATTCAACTCCCAGCGCGACGCGGCCGTAAAACAGACTTTGACCTGAGTAGATGTACGACCCGGCAGCGAGCGTGAACATCAACTGCCATGGCGATCGGCGCCCCAGCCTGAAATACTGATTCAGGCCAGCTTCGGGCGCAAAACCCACTGTTTGCAAGAAACCGGTGTCGATCTGCCGAAAATACCTCTGGTAGTGTGTGGTGTAACCGATATAAGGCGCGAGTGAATAGACGCGCCCCAATTGAAATAGCCGATCAAGGCGCACCCCGCCGCCGATAGTCAGAAGTTGGATTTTTACTTTAGTCGGGTTGTCGGGCAGATACTGTGCCATCTCGCCCTGCCCATAACCCGCTTGCATCGTCAGTGCATATCGCACGTTCCATGGCAGAAACTGCCATCGACCCGGCACAATACCGGCTTCGAGAAAACCAAAACCTTTCATTGCATCGAGCTGCAATTTTGAACCTGGTTCGATCGCGTCGGGGTTTGACTGGCCGGCGAGCGCAAAACTTTTCATGTACGGGTAACCTGCAGTAACCCACCACCGGCCAATAATCGGCCCGCGCGGATCGGGCGTCTTAAAGCGCAGAGTGTAGCTCACAGCGTCGGGTTTTTTAGAGGCCGCAAGCTTTAGCACGGGCAGATGCCCTGTAATCGTGCAATCTTCATTCTTGCAATCGAGCTTTTCCGTGGTCACCACAGGCGTCTTGCGGTCGCCCCAGTACTGGTATTCGAATTTCACTTTGGGAAATTCTTTCATGTCGTCATAGGTCATCGCAACTTCATATTCAAACGTATCAATGTCGAAGACCGGGTTAAGCTTCAGGCCGATGATTTGCAGGTCGTCGAGAAAACCTTTGGGTGGGTTCTCGAGCCTACGAATGAGAATTTCGAGTTTGTTGTTACGCTTGAAACTCGCTGCGTCGAGGGGTCGCAGCTTGGCCGCGAGTTCGTCAGAAATAGATTGCGCCAGTTTGTCGACGGTGTCAAAAATTTCAGCGTTGATCGGCGCTTCGGTATTTTTGACGACCACCGTCTGTGTTTCGAGCGCGTCGACACCATCGGCTTCAAACGTGACAATTTCTTTCTTGCCGTCTTTTCTGACGCTGAAGCGCCCGACAACCGCGACCTCGCAGTTGAGGCGAGCAGCCACTGCCGATGCATTTTTTGCGTCGAGATTCTGAAATTTCATGTTGGGGTCAATTTTGCGCAGCAGCGTGACATCCAAAACTTCAAAGCGCTCTGATTTGAGCAGGTCATCTTTGAGGTTTTGCGCGATGGAGTCGGACATCCAGTTGTAATTTTTGTTCTTACGAGTGTTGTCGAAAGGTAACACGAGCACGCGGCGTTTGAGTTCGGCTGCGCTGAGCGCGGCAGGGCTGGCGCACCACACGAACATGATGACGCAGAAAACTAATTGTGTGTGACGGGGCCTCATGATCAGAAACCCGAACCGAAGACAATTCCGCTGGCTGTAAGAGTGGTAGTTAGCGTCGCGTTGGCACCCAATAAGCTACCGCTTGCGATACCGGCCGGTTGGCTGCCGTGGAAAACTGCTGCTACACCATCGCCATCGGCCCCGCCCCATGAACCGATAGCCAAGTCGGCTATACCATCCCCATTTGCATCGAAATAACCGAGTGCGATACCTGCATTGTAGTCTGACCCGATACCGGTTAAGGCAGTTGCGGCGCCCGCTGTCGTGGTACTTGTGATGCCACCAGTGCCGCTGCTGTGGAAGATATGGACCACCCCTTGATAGCTTGTATCCTGTGGATTGCTCACAGCAACATCAGCGAAACCATCACCCGTAATGTCGCCAAGGGCAATGACCGCACCAAAATCGGCTACAGGCGTCTTGGTGAGGGCATGCGTTGCATCTGAGTCGAAAGACGCGGTTACGCCGCCGGAGAACTGAGCATGGAACATGTACACTGCGCCTCTGCCTGAGACGGCCAAGTCTTCAATCTCATCGCCGTTAGTGTCTCCCATATCGAGTGCTCTGCCAAATTCGCCCGATGGCACCGTGCCATCAATTGCACGAGTTGCACTTGTGTCGAGTCCGCTCGCAATTCCATTCGCGCCGCTGCTATGAAAAATGATTGCTCTGCCGAGATTTCCCCCTTGGGTAGGGACACCGAAGGTGATGTCTGAGAAACCGTCGCCATTAAGATCGCCAGCCGCGAAGACATTACTCAAGCTGCCTGTTACCGTAGTGCCGGTGATGCTGGTGTCTGCGAGGGTCTCATTGCCAGTGACGATGCCAGATGCACCGCGACTGGCAATGAGACCAAGA
>JAKQXK010000097.1 GCA_029561505.1 Spirochaetota bacterium
TATCGCAAAATGGCTTCGATGTAGGGTCGCCTTCCGTTCGACGCGACAAGTATTTTACCCCCGCGTTCTGTGATGGCGTCGATCGTCTTCTTCACGTCGGGATAGTACTCGCCGGCACCGGCTGATATTTTATCGCAGAGCAGTTTCAAAACCGAATCAGAAAGTGTATCGCGATCATTTTCGCTCAGCTGCGGAAAAAGATTCTGAAATATCGTCTTCACTGGTTTGCCGATCTCGAGCATGATACGCTCGCGCCCGGGGGTATCGAGCGCATGGCCCGATGCCTTTGACCAAAGTTCAATGGACTCTTTGTAAACGGGGTAGATAATCTCTTCTGACGAAAAGACCGTACCGTCAATGTCGAGCGCAAAATATTCGTATTTCATAATGGTCGCCTAGCGGGTTCCCTTTCGGGAACCCGCTAGTGTGTGTAAAGCAAGGGTACGATAATCACGTAGCCGACGTTCTGCCCGCCCATCACGTGCGGTGGGCAGGCTTTGCTACCAAACGCACGCCGACCAGCTTCGATAAATAGTTTGCGCATGCGCGGCTGCAGGTCTTCTTCGACTTCTTGCCCAAACTCGACACCTGTGGGCTTAACTTCGCGTACCTTGCCGAACTTATCGACGGTCAGCCGCACGGTCACCGTTGCGGTTTTGACATGAGGTTTCGCCTCAGCAGGAAAATTTCTAATAACGCACTTCGCCACATTCGGCACTTCTTCGCTGTCGGTCAGGTTCACAGGCGGCGCAGTGTCGATCTGTTCAATCGCCGCCGGCGTGCCGGTTGCAGCGGGCTGCGGCGCCGCCGCGCCGTCGGCAGCAGGCTTTGGCTCGGCAGATTTGTTCTTGAGCTTAGCCTTTAGGCCGGGTAGAAATCCCCCTGATTGTTTGGCTTCGCCTGGCGCAGAGGCCGGCGCGCAGGGTTCAAGAAACCAGATGATGAATGCGCAGACAAGCGCCGCAACGAGCGCAGCGATAATTCTCTTTGGCGACATTCGGATACTTCTGTAAACGGAGCTCAGTTGGTCAGCTCATAATTGAGCGGCACTTCTAGGCGGTAGCCCGTCGCGACCCCGCCGGCGTAATAGACCGGGCAGCGACGACCCTGCAGCGAATTGCGCGCTGCATTCATAAAGAGTTTTTTCATGCGCTCTTTGAGGTCGGGCGGCAGGTTCTTCTTAAATTGTACATAGAGCGGTTTCGCGTCTCGCACGAGCCCCGATTTGTCGACGAGCAGATTAACCAGAACAAGCGCTTCTTCGACATAAGCCTTCGCCTCAGCGGGAAAGTTTCTCACAGCGCAGCGGGCGATATTCGGCGCACCACCGCCGCTGCCACCCGAGCCTTCAACGTCGAGATCAACCACACCTTCACCGTCGATCGAACCGCCGGCTTCGTTGGCCGGCAGCGTCGTCGCATCTTTGCGCTCTTTGACAAACTGGTTACCGAAAACTTCATCGATTTCGATTACGGGTGCTTTGCGGGCGCGGGGCTTAAAATCACCAAGATCGATTGAAGCCGAGGAAAAAGGTATTTCGCGCGCTTCTCCCTGCCAGCTGACGGTCAGATACGCGATCAGCTCGATCAAGAGTATCACACCAATTGCAATCGACAAATATTTGTTTTTTTTGCTGTCGCCGCCGCGGCGAAACGAGTTTGTCAGGCCCGAATAAACCTGTTCGCCTGTGGGTAAAATGATGCCATCGAGCTCGCCCATCTGCCGCCACGGCGAGACCTCAAAACTTGGGGCAAAGCGTTTTCGTTATTCTGGTATGACGGCTTTGCTGCCAAACCAGAATAATATTTCAGGCTTCGCGCCGGGTCAGCACCCGTTTTTCGGGCGGGCAGGTGGTGCACTCTGCGTAGATGGTCAGGTGGTGTTTGCGCATACGAAAGCCGTTTTTGAGCGTGATCTTCTCTTTCAGCGTTTCGAGGCTGGTATCAGAAAATTCAATTATCTTGCCGCAATCCATGCAGACGATGTGGTCGTGGTGTTCGTGGCCGGGAGTGTGTTCGTAAAACTTGTAGTCTCTGCCAAAGTCATGCTCTTCGATCAGCTTCAGGTCGAGCATCATCTGAATAACACGGTAAGCGGTTGCCTGCGAAACCTTTTTGCCTTTTTCACGAAAACTCGCGATCAGCTCTTCGACGGTGAAGTGTTCATGCGTGCGAAAAACCCAGTCGGCTATCTCGTCGCGCTGTGGTGTGGATTTATACTGGTGCTGCTGCATGCGCTCTTTCAGCAGTGTCATCTCTTTCGAAATGTTTGCAGCTCGCTGTTCCATGAGATGAGTGAACAAGATAAAATCGCATCGTCAAGCCTAATTGAAAGGCGAGTTTCACCGATGGGTAGGCTCACACGGTAGACTAATTGACGCGCCCCGGGCCAATCGGCAGATGCGCCATGCCTGTAAAAATGAAACCCATGTCACTCTCGATGCTCATTGCCGCCGCCATCGGTGTCGCTTATGGCACGAGCGCGCAGATCTTTATGCGCTTTATGTCTAAAGATGAAGGTAACAAGTTCGGCAACGGCAGTTTTATGGTCATGACGCTGGGCTTCGTCTTTCTTGTGCCTTTTGCTGTCGGCATGCTGCACGTCTACCTGCGGCAGCGCGACGGTATGCGCTCGATCGCGCTCTCGATCTTTGAACCCATGCTGCCGGCAACACTCTGTCTTATGCTTTCGCTCATTATCGGGTGGGAAGGTACAATCTGCCTGATTATGGCTTTTCCGATTGTGCTGGGCCTTTCGGGTCTTGGCGGTATCGCGATGCGCATTATTCTGAACGTGCGCCAGAAAAACCTGATCTTCGTCGCTTTTATGGTTCTGCCGATGCCAATTTCGCTGCTCGAAAGACACATCGACCTGCCGCAAGAGAAGCGCATCGTCACTAACAAGATTCGCATCAAAGCTTCGCCCGAAACGGTGTGGCGCAAGATTGTGCGCGTCGAAAAGATCACCGAACCGCAAGAGAGTGTTTTCTTTACTCTGGGGTTTCCGAGGCCGATCGAGGCAGTGCTTTCAGGCGACGGCGTTGGCCAGACACGCCTCGCAACGTTCGAGCGCGGCCTGCAGTTCGTCGAAACCGTCACCGCGTGGAAAGTGAACGAGAAACTCGGCTTCACCATTAAGGCCGACCCCAATCTGACCCCGCTGACGACACTCGACGAACACGTCACAGTGGGCGGCGCGTTCTTTGACGTTATGTCGGGCACATACGAAATTCACAAGGTCAACGACCGTGAAGTCGATCTCGTGCTCTACAGCGAACACCGCATCTCGACGCATTTCAATTTTTATGCCCGCATCTGGAGCAACTTTCTCATGAGCGAGATTCAGTCGAATATCATGAAGGTGATCAAGGCCCGGGCTGAGGCTGTAGGGTAAAATTCATCATATCATTTGTCAGAGATTTTGAACCCTGGCAAATGATATAACTTTTTGCCATTTTGAAACCAATTTACTATAATTAGCCGGCAGCCACCCGCTGCACGCATGCGCTAATCTGCTCCCCCATTAGAAACCGCGCCTCGCACAGAGGCGCTTCATTTACAGGAGCAGTATGACCCATATAAAATTTCACGGCGTGAGCTTTGGCTACAGGCCCGATCGGCTTATTCTGAGGGATATAAACCTCACATTAACTCATGGCATCTACGCGATAGCCGGCCCGAATGGTGCCGGCAAGACGACGCTTCTGAATCTGGTTGCGAATGCACTGCAGCCAGGTGGGGGGCAGCTTGTGCTTTCGCCGTCTGCGTCATGCGCCTTTTTGCCGCAGGCAACGATCGCAGGCAGATGCAACCGACTGAGCAGCGGTGAGAACAAGATGCAGTTGCTGAGGGGTGTGCTGCAGCAAGCGCCGCAAATTCTGTTGCTCGACGAGCCAGAGACACACCTCGATACTGCTCACCGCCGGTGGCTCGTGAAACATCTGGCGACGCGAAATCAGCTGGTGCTGATGGTGTCGCATGACGGCGAGCTTTTGAATTTGGCGACGCGCATATTGCACGTTGAGAATCATGTTGTGACCGTGTTCGATTCAGGTTACGCAGCTTACCGCGAAAAGCTCGCGCAGGTGCGGCAAGCGGCAGTGAATGCGGCCGGTCGCGCGCAACACATGGCCAAGAGCGAAGCGCGGCACCTGCAGCAGACTTTCGAAAGACAGCAAAAGCGCAGCCTGAATGCTGCGCGCCGTGCACCCGATTCGGGAATTCCCCGTATTGCGCTGGGGCTGATGAAGCGAAACGCTGAAAAGACATCGGGCAGCCTCGCGGCCCATGCAAAAAA
>JAKQXK010000105.1 GCA_029561505.1 Spirochaetota bacterium
GGGCGAAGGTGACTGTGGTCGAAGCGCTGCCAAGACTCTTTGGCACTGCTGACCGGCAGATGTCGAATCTGGCGCAGCGCATTTTCGAGCAACAGGGCATTGAGTTTCTGTTTGAGCACAAAGTCGAAAAAGCTGAACCCAAGGGTAAGGGTGCAGTTGTGACAGTTAAGAACTCCGCTGGCGAACCGAAGGCCATCGAAGCCGATGTGGTGCTGTGCGCGATCGGCCGCAAGCCCTACCTCGAAGGCCTGGGTCTCGACAAAGTTGGCGTCAAGCTTACCGAGCGCGGCCGCATTGATGTGGATTTCCATAACTGGCAGACCTCGGTTCCGGGTGTCTACGCGATCGGTGACTGCATCAACGGCCCAATGCTCGCACACAAGGCGATGGAAGAGGGCGTCGCTGTCGTCGAGGTGATCGCCGGCCAGGCAGGCCACGTGAATTACGACGTGATTCCCGGCGTGGTCTACACGCACCCCGAGGTGGCCTGGGTCGGGCTCGGCGAAGAGGAGCTCAAAGAGAAAGGTATTGAATACAACGTGGGCCGGTCATTCTTCAAACCCAACGGCCGCGCAAAGGCAATGATGGAAAGCGACGGCCAGCTGAAGATTTTGGCCGACAAGAAGACCGACCGCATTCTCGGCGCATACTGCGTCGGCGCGCAGGCCGCGCAGCTCATTGCAGAGCTCACACTCGCAATGGAATTCGGCGCTTCATCAGAAGACGTCGCTCGCACCTGCCACGCACACCCAACGCTGTCTGAGATTGTCAAGGATGCGGCAGAGAGTGCGGGGGGATGGGCAATCCATCAATAATTTGCCACAGGCAAATTATTGATGGAGCGGTTTGCCGTCAGCGGCGCGTTCGCTATGCGAACCGTTTGGGCCGGCAGGGCGAAGCCCGTTTTGCATGTGGTTTGCATGGCCAACCACTGCGCCGGCACAAACGAGCTGCGTAGGCAAACCATCCAAGTTCGTGCGTGAGGTTCCGCAGGGTGAGGCCCGCAGTTTTGAGGCTCGTCCGCGGCCGGTCTTTACGCGCCGACCACCTCACCCCCGCGCAAGAGCGCGACCCCTCTCCTAGAGGAGAGGGGTAAATGGGTAGGGCGAATCTATCACACCGAAAACTCATTGCCGCCGCAAACATGGCAGCGTGAGCTGGCGCATGAGAATTAAGACCATCACCATTGCACTCACCGTAATGACTTCTCTCCACGCCTCACCGCTTTCTGACGCGCTCAAAGCTGTCGCCGAAAAATGCACCGTTGATCTGCGCTATGCCTCGATCAGCGCCTGCCCCAATGGCGAAGACAAGGCTGTCGAAACAATTCTCGAAAAAGATGGTACCGCAAAATCACTGCTCGATGTCGCCAACGCATTCAACTCTAAAGATGCAAAGCTGTCAGCGACGGCGACAAGCTATCTCTACAAGATGAAAGACCGTTTGGGTGACATGATTAAGAACCCGAAGCTGGTGAACGGCAAAGCAGTCGATACGCTGATCAAGGGGCTGGCTCAAAACAAAACGTATGTGTCGTCATATGCCTCGCAGATCACGACGGTGCTGGCG
>JAKQXK010000251.1 GCA_029561505.1 Spirochaetota bacterium
GCGTCCAGGACCGGCGCGACCTGCGCCGCGAGGCCTTCAGGCAGTGGCTGCCCAACGTTCCGGCCGGCAGCATCGTGGCGATGGAGGCGTGCAGCGGCGCGCACCACTGGGCGCGGCGTTGCCTGCAGTTGGGCTTGCAGCCGCGGCTGATAGCTGCGCAGTTTGTTACGCCGTTCCGCAAGAGCCGCACCGCCAAGAACGATCGCAACGACGCCGAAGCCATCGCCACGGCGGCCCGTCAGGGCAACATGCGTTTCGTGCCGGTCAAGACGGTCGACCAGCAGGTTCGATTGTCATGGCATCGCGTGCGCGAAGGCTACAAGGCCGATCAACAACTCGAACCCGATCTCGTCAAAGCGCAACAGCTGATTCGAGATGCCGACCATCTGGTCTTTGTGTTCCCGAGCTGGTGGGCTTCAATGCCCGCTTTGCTCAAAGGTTTTCTCGATCGGGTGTTCTTGCCAGGGTTCGCCTTCAAGTACCAAAAGAAATCCCCCTTGCCTGAAAAGCTGCTCAAGGGTAAAACCGCGCGCATCTTTATCACCATGGACGCCCCGGGCTGGTATTACCGCTGGTTTAACGGTGCGCCGGGGTTGCGCCTGCTGAAATTCGGCACGCTCGAGTTCTGCGGCGTGAAGCCGGTGAAGTACAACATCTTCGGGCCGGTGCGTGGTGCCCCTGAGAAGCGCCTGCTAAAATTTCTGAATGAAGCGCGCCGCATTGGCGCAGAAGAAGCAAAATGAAAAGTTATAGAATAGCATTCGTTGTAGAGCTCGCAATCATTGGTGCGCTCACAACCTTACTCTTCATGGGCGTGAGTCTGCCAGAGGTTTTTCCGCGCGCGGTACACCGGTTGCTGCACATAGCGGGTGCGATTGTTTTTCTTGGCAATATTGTCGTGAGCGCGCTCTGGTTCTCTGTCGCAGTGACATCGCGCAAAAACGAATGGTTCGTTTTTGCCGCGAGGCTCATGAACATTACCGACCTCGCGTTCACGGGGCCGGGGTTGATTTTGCTGCTCTCGAATGCTGCCGTGCTCGTGGGCGCTTACGGCAACCCTCTTGGCGTTGGCTGGCTTAAGTGGGCTCTCATCTATTTCGCTGCTACGGGTGCAATCTGGATGGGTGTGCTGATACCCCTGCAGTTTCGTTTTATGAAGCAGGCAGACACTGGTATTATGCCGTGGAGCGATGCACGCGAGCAGAAGTTTTTAGGTCTCTATAATGCTGCGGGTGGCGCGGCGGTGGTGCTGGTGATATTGAGTCTGGTGAAGATGGTGCTGAAATAAGGCACCAACAATTTAGTTGCCGCGGATGTCCCGGGCCATTACACTGAAGCTATGGACACCAAATCATCAGGGCTTTGCGGTTGCGGGCGCGACGTGTTTCACGCCAGCACTTTCGCACGCGGTCGCTACCGGCCGCAAGACCGTTTCTTGTTGGCGCTCGGTGCTACCAGAAGACCAATTCGGGTTGAAATACGCTGCACTTCTTGCGGTCACCTGTTCGCCACGAGCGAAGAGGCGCAGTTGCGAGAGCGTACGTGCGCACGCGACGAAGTGCGCAGAGAAGATCTGCGTAACCTGAATCTGGCCGTCTAGAATTGGCCGGTTCAGATTATTCGCTGGCCTGGCCCAATGACTTCTTGAATTCTTTCGGGTTTTTGCCGACAAACTTGCGAAACGCTTCTTGAAACGCCGACTTCGTTTCGAAACCCGAATCAAAACAGACGCGCAAGACGGGCAACGAGGGGTCTGCCCGCATGAGGTTTGTGGCATGCTGTACGCGCCACGAATTTACGTAGTTTCGAAAATCCATAGCCATTTGTTCATTTAAAAACTGTGAGAGTTTTGTGCGTGTGAGTTTGAGCCGCGCCGCGAGATCTTGAATCGTGAACGGTGACTGCAAATAGAGTTCTTCGTCGCGCATCAGCTGCTCAAGGCGCGTGCGTATCTGGGCGGTATCGACACCCTTTAATGCGTAGAAGCCATATTTCTTTTCGCGGTACTGCAGTTTCAGCTGGTCAAAAAAATCGGGAAACCGATTGCGCGCGAAAAAGAGACCAATCATTCCAGACGACTGCATGAGCGCGCCGGCGGCAAATATCAACACCGACGCAGAAAAAAAACCGAGGTAGATGAGCAGCACGACCAGCAGAGCTGTGTAGCTCCAAAAAGCGACGAGCAAAAGCTCGGCCGATTTGGCGCCTCTGGCGACAAGCCGGTGCAGCGAGATTGCGAGGTAAGTCAAATAACCCAGAATATGCAGGCCCGCAAGTAGCAGCGGAATCGATAGCACGCTATGCATGGGGCTGGCGGCCAAAAGCCGTATTTGCTCGGCTGCTTGTTCAGCGGGTGTCACCGATTGCGCGAGAATGCATACGATCAGCGCGGCCAGTGCAGGCAGAATGTGCAGCCACTGGCGGCGCGGCAATTTATCATATTCTACGAGCTGCCTGAAATAGAGCAGATTTGCCGGGCCGATCGTCAGCGCCGCAGGGCCGAAAAGCCATGCGAGGTGTCTGAAGTCATCGGCCCAATTCTCAACGTAAAGCCCGTAGTGAAAAAGCAGCGCGGCGTTGCTCGCGAAGAGAAAAAAGCCCGGCCAGTTCATCGCCTCTTTCTTGCGCAGGGTCTGGTCTATACTCTGCAAAACTGCGAGGCCGGCGCAAAAAATGAGATATGAGGCGATAAGATGCGTCAGCATGGGGATAGAGCCCTCAGTTCAGATAATAATCCCCCCTTTTCAATCTTTTTTTAGACCGGAAATCGACTTCAGGTCGATTTTGCGCCAAAATTGCAATAGATTCATGCATTCGCCGTGGCAAAAGCCGCGCGCGAAAAGGAGATTTTATGGAAATAGCAACACGCAACGAACGCACTGTCGCATTCTATTCGCCGATCACGTACGACCTTATGCAGTTCGCATTCTTTCCGGTGAACATGGCGATCAACGCCATGTGCTACCTGCAACCAAAAAAGGCAGAATGGAATGAAAAAGGTTTCGAAAAGCAAGACGTCAATGGTAGCGGTGAATCTCTCGAAAACCTCACGAGAGCGATTCTGAACCATGAAGACATTGCTTACACTGAAGAAGATTTGGTTCGTCTGTATGATTCTCTGCCCGCCGTAAAGGCCAGCGACGATCTAATTGGTCGCACATGGAAGGGTAAAATTCTCAGAACAAATGGCTCAGTCTTAGACCTGGCTGAATGGGCAATTATACGACCGCTGAGCCTCATCGGTGTCAGCTGGGGCAAGCGCTACAGAACGGCCGACAAAGGCGACCCATTACTTTTCAACTGGCAAGAGAAGATTTTTGCTCCGGTGCCCATTTGGGGCAATGTGGGCATGACAGATATACGCTGGCGTGGCGTACCCACTGCAACGATGAATTACGATCACCAGCCATGGAAAGACTATTTCAGGTTGTTGTCTGATAAATCGGGTAACGTCGTGCTGCTGGGCATTTGGACGCATAAGAATATTTCAGGTGGCTGGTTCACGCTTACGCTCGATCAAGACACGCCGACGGATGCGTGACCGACCAGAGCTATGAATTAGGAAAGTCAATTCACATGATTTACGGGGCGCGCCGGCGGCGCCCCCTCATTAAGCAGCAAAACACGCTTTACGCGAGTGGCGACATGGCGCCTGCAGACTCACGTGGCGCTACCCTCGCAATCATTCTTGCACGTTCGGCTGCTTTATCACTATCTGAAATTATTCTCGCGCCCCGCGATGTTTCTGCTGGGCCTGCTTTCTGTCGGCACGCTCGGCTATATATTGATCGAATCTTACAATGTGCTCGAAGGTATCTATATGACCGTCGTCACGATATCGACGGTGGGGTTTTCTGAGGTCAAACCGCTGTCAGACAGTGGCCGGGTTTTCACTATCTTTCTGATTCTGGGCGGCGTTTTGTTTTATGGTCTCGCGATTAACGTCGTCTTTCAAATCATCATCGAGCGGAGCTTTAAGGGTTTTATGGAAACACAAATATTGAAAGAGAAACTGAAGACGATCACAGGGCATTACATCGTTTGCGGCGGTGGGCGCATGGCTATGGCAATCTGCACTGAACTCGAAAAGGCTGGCTACGAATTCATCGTGATCGAAAAAAATTCTGATTCACCGGTATCTAAAGCAGTTGAACAACTTCGTGCCCGGTATATGATTCTGACCGGCGACGCTTTGTCAGAAGAGACGCTCGCAGAAGCACGGCTTGACCGGGCCGAAGGATTGTTCAGCGTGCTGCCGACCGACGCCGATAACCTGTTCGTCGTCTTATCAGCCCGCCGTCTCAGCTCAAAAGTCTGGATAGAAACGCGTATCGCGCATGAAACGACGCGCCCCAAGATGCTGCAGGCAGGCGCGAATCGCGTACTCTCACCTTACCATG
>JAKQXK010000111.1 GCA_029561505.1 Spirochaetota bacterium
GTCGTTAGAATCTATTCTCTATTTTCTCGATCACCCCGGCGAATACAGCGACTACGAACAGGTCAAGGCTGACCTGCTAAAGCGCATCGGGCGCGAGGCGTCTATTTTTCCGGTTGAAATGGAAAGTAAAAACGCGAAGAACACCTTTGACGTCTTTATGGCGGCGCAGTCGGGAGCCCGCGATCTCACCTACCGGCAGATTTTGCTGCGCTACGGTGATGCAAAGGCCGGTAACGAGATTCTTGCGCTGTTCGAAAAGGCAAAAAAAGACGTTTCGGGAAAATTCGCCTGGCTCTCGGCTGAGGTTGCTCTCAGGCAAGGGCTCGCGGTGAAAGAGTCGTCACTCACCGAGCTGATTCGAAGTGAACTTTCGGGTGAGGGTGATGGCAAGACGGTACAGTATGTTATGGATTTCACCGACGCTGCAGCCGTACGCATGCCTTCGGGCATGTGGTCGGCGTTGATGTTGCACCCAAACGTCTATATACGCGATCGAACACTCTACAATCTGGCCCGATTCAAGCCTGCCGGCTATTGCGATATTGTTGAAAAAGAAATCAAGGCAATGGGCAAGAAGCTGAATCACCCTGAAATTTATGATGCGCTGTTTGCCATGACGCTATATGATAATACTTGCAAAGCGCACCTCGCCCGACTGGCCAGAAGCGGGGCAGGTGAAGTAAAGACCATCGCAGAAAAAGTTCAGGCAGCGCTTGGGAGAACTTGATTCAGGTTGACTTTGCGATGCCTTCGTCGAGACGCTGCTTCGGGCCTGTCAGCCCGCGCCATGCGAACCAGAACAGCACTTGCGGTAGCTATTTTCTGCACGGCGCTTGCCGCGGAAAAATCCCGGCCACAGCTGAAAGACGGCGACATTATTTTTCAAACGACTCAATCTTCACAGAGTAGGGCCATTCAACTCGCGACGCACTCGCGTTATTCGCACGTCGGCATCGTCTATTTCGACAAGCGCCAACCGATGGTGCTCGAAGCGGTGCAGCCGGTGCGCGTGACGCCGCTGAAAAAATTTCTCGCGCGCAGCGTCGGCGGGCACTACGTCGTGAAGCGCCTGAAGAATGCGGATACAGTTCTCACACCAGCCGTTCTCGCAAAGATGCAGTCGGTCGGCCGAAGTTACATAGGCAAGAACTACGATTGGGCTTTTGGCTGGTCAGACAACCGCATCTATTGCTCAGAACTTGTCTGGAAAATCTATAAACACGGCGCGGGCATTGAACTTGCCCCGACGAAAAAATTACGTGAGTTTGATCTCTCTCACCCGGCGGTGAAGGCGAAGCTCAAAGAACGTTATGGCAAGCGGGTACCACTCGACGAACCGGTGGTTGCACCGAGCCAGCTCGATGAGTCGGCGTTGCTCGAGCTGGTTGCAGAGAAATAATACCTAACTCAATTTCTCAACCTGACGGGAATATAAATGTCTTCTTCAGAATTGGGGTCGCCATTTCGGTATTTTTCGCCTAACAGCTCGAAGTGTGGACGGGTATCTAGTACGTAGGGTGAACCGGGTAGCCATTCGCCGTGAATATATTCGTAAATGCTGGTGTCGGTGTTCAAACCCTTATAGTGAAAAATCGCGTATAACCCCGCCGGCACTACCAGCGATTCCATTTCGTCAGGCATATCTTTCGTGGCTTCAACTTCAACACCGGCCCATCTTTCGAAATACGTTTCGGCATTAAACCCGCCCTTCGAAAACGAGAAGTTTTCTGGGTATACCGCCAACGAAAACAACTCTTTGCCGATACGGTTTTTTACCGTTGCACACCGAGGCATGAACCTGGCCCAAAGTGAACCCACGGCAAAGTTGGCAAAATTCAAGCGCATGCGCATGCCCACGATCGTTTTCTGCTGTAGCGACTCGATTTTTGGCTGAATTGTCATCTCAATGAAACCTCTTTCTTTACGTGCGAACCCGCCCCTGCCCGCGCGCGATGGGCAAGGTTCTCACGAAATCGGCGCCAGCTTCTATCTGGCGGCGCAGCTGTCATGAAAATCTTATCTGTAGACTCTGCGCCTCGCCCTGACGCTATGCGATATTGTCGGTCTCGCTCTTTATTGACGGTTTATGGTTTTGGAATATGGTGCCTTAGCCCTCTGGGCTTTTTTTTTCCGCCAAAAAACATAATTCAAACGAGGTCGAAATGGTGCAAGTCTATCTTGGGTATTCACGATTAATCCCGGTGCTATTTTGCGCAATTGGTTGTCTTTCGGCCTGCACTACTGCAGAGTCTGCCGCTAAGGCCAAAGAACCGGTCGAGGTATTTAAGCCCGACGGCAGAAACTCATTGATCGATAACGAGTGGCTCAATCTGCAAAATGTGGGATACGCAATAAAAGGTTCTGACGTCATCTGGACTGCTGGCGGGTTATTCAAGGTCGACAGTGTCCGTGAGATTATTGTCAATGACTTCTCAGACCTCACGAATAAGAAGTTGCTGTTTTCTTCGCAGCAGGCAATACCGACTGGCGTTTTCATGGCCGAGAGCAAACCATTACGCGGCAAAGAACTCGATTGGCTTAAGGCCGAAGGCCCAACAAGTATGTACGTAGAAGTGGTTCTTGTTGATCTGAATGGA
>JAKQXK010000116.1 GCA_029561505.1 Spirochaetota bacterium
AGGCGAAGCTCTGCGGGTTTAATCTGCAAATCGAGTAATTCCATCAGAAACTCCATACGCTTCTCACGGGTCGCGGTTGTTTTCGCCGAGCCGAGGCGCTGCAAAAACCATTTTCGGGCATAAGGTGACAGTTGATCGAAATGCGCCCGTCTTTTTTTGCTTCTTTTGAGTTCGCGCTGAAAATCTGCAGGCTCTTCAAGATTTTCTGAAGCATCGATTTTTTTCCAGGAGCCATCTTTTTGGGCAGCGTCAATGACTGCCTGGCCCTGTGGGGTCATCAGCTTTGCTTTTTGCAGTTTTTCTATGCGCAGCTTGTTGACCTTTGACCATTCGCTGCCCTTTTTTCTGCGGCTGATATAAATACCCGACTGCGTATCGGAAATCTTACGCGGCACGCTGTCGATAAAACCAAAACAAAGGCATTCTTCGACGATGCCGTCGTACGTTAACTCACGCTTGGCACCGTTTTTCTTGTCATAAATGAGCCAGAAAGACATAGCTGTCGCGTGATTCTTAAAGAACCATGTGCGCAACGCCTGTCGGTCAGCGAAATAGATGCGTTCTGCGTTTGCCAGTTTCGACATTTTAATCCACATCGATATCGTAATGAAACACGTCTTCGCGCTCACCAAGCGATTCATATAACCTTTGCGCCGGTATGTCTTCTTCACCCTTGTCGGCCTGTACATAGACTACCCACGCACCAATTTCTCTCGCGTGACGTTTAAGTTCATTTATCAGCGACGTTGCAATACCTAAACGACGAAAATCTTCGCGTACACCGAGATCATAAATATACACTTCGCTGCGTTCTTGTTCGAATTTTTCGAGCACATAAGCCACGAGACCTGCGACAACCTCATCACCGGCGAGGGCTACGAGAACGATAACATGGGGCTTCTGCAATAACCCCTGTAGGTATTCATCTCTGGGTTTATGAGCAGAATAAGAATCTGGGTCGTCGAAAGCTCTGGCAAAAACTTCGTTCACCTGGCGAAACTGCGCGACCTGTCCGGGTACCAGACGCATGATATTAAATTTTCGAGCTGTGGTTTTTGCTTCAGAATTTCTCATGAACTTTGGTCGCACTTCACACTCGAACATTGCATTTTTTTTGACGACCCCTAATCCGTTGTCTGAGCCGCTGAAAGATATTCTGCAAGCCGATCAAACATACTCGACCAGCCGCCCTGGTGGCCTTCTCGCTCTGCCACCGACTGAAAGGGAGTCTGGTGAAAGTCCATACGCGTTTTGCCGTTTTCGTCTGTGAAACGTATGGTGACTAAAGTCTCAATCCCCCTTTCGCCTTCTTCTTCCCAGACAAAAGTGAATGCCAAATGGTGATGCGGATTTACCTCTCTGAAGACGCCATGCTGCCAGAGTGCCCGGCCATCTTCGACACCCGTGAGGCATCCCCGCCATTTACCGCCGGGCCGCACGTCCATCTGCATCTGCGTCGCCGGGTGCAGTTTTGGCCCCCACCAGCCGAGCATAGTATCGGGGTTCGTCCAGACTTTGAAAACGAGCTCGCGCGGTGCGTCGAAGACGCGCGTGATTTTTAAGGCGCGTTCTGTTTCGGGCAGGCTCATTTGTCCCCGGGCTTCTTAGTGCCTTTAAAAAGAGCAAAAATCGCCATCGCATGACCGTGACCCAAGTCGAATTCTTCTTTCAGCCAACCGACTATCTCGCCGGCTTTGACGCCTGCGCGGAGTTTTCCCTTCTCGAGAAATTTTTTCTTCTCCGCCAGCTTTTTGAAATCTTCAGGCCCCTTGCCCGTCTTAGTTCTAATGTTATCGATATAAGCCTGAAATGACATCATCAACTCCTTATTTGATCAGAAATTCTATCATTGCTGGCGCCAGCACCTTCATCGAGACATTGTGGGATTGCTTAGCCAGCAGGTGACTTTTTGCATTGGGCATGGCCTTCGCTGTATATTCAACCGCCTTTCTCAGCACTACCGGGCTTTTCTCACCGCCCAACACAAGCGTCGGGATTTTCACTGATTTCGCCAATGGCTCCGGTAATGAAAAATCGCCCATGATCGCCATGTCGTACGGCAGCGTGTGCGCAACGGCTTTAAGCTTTTTCCAGAATGGTAAGAGCCGCATAACCCAGACAAGAAATGCCGGGGCACCCATAACTTTCGTGATGAAGAACTTTATCGCATCGCCGCGACGGTCTTGCCGAATCAATGCCTCTAATTGCTGCTTGTGATCCGCCGGCGGCTGGTGTGCAGTCTTATCGACCCCGACAAACGGTGGCTCGTAAAGTACCAGCTTCTTGATGCCCGATATCTCAGCGGCTGCTGCGAGCGAGAGCGCCGCGCCCGATGACATACCATAGAGATAGGCCGAACCACCGACGGCTTTGACAAGCGCCGCAATGTCTTCAATTTCACGGCTAACCGCATAATTGCCCGCATCACCACTGTCGCCACGCCCGCGACGGTCAAAATTGATAACGGTAAAGTATTTGGACAGAAGGCCGGACAATTCGACGGCACCGGAAAATTTTCTGAAACCCATCGCTCCGCCGACAAGAATGAGTGCGGAGCCCTGGCCTGATTCGTCGTAAGCGATCGGCGTACCGTCTTTAGAATTAACAGTCTTCATATCACCATAGCCTGGTTGAGTCTCAACCCTTTCTGACTGGCACAAACGCGCGCAGCGCAGGCATACGCAGATAAAGCCCCAGCCAAATGAAGACACCGAAATAAACGGGAAAAAGAATGTGGCTCGGCCATGGGTTCATGATGCGCACGTGCGCCGAAACCGCTCCGCCTAAATATCCTGTCAGAAGAATCGCTCCCACTACCGCCGTGCGCGGTATCGCATAGAGCAAGACGCAGACTAAAAGTGTCGTGCCGAGGCCCGGCATGATGTTCATCGGATACGCGAGCTTGGCCGAATCGGCCATCGCTTCGGGCGGCATCTTGTGCAAAAAGAATTTCAGCACGCCGTCAAATGTCAGAAAGGCAATCGCGAGGCCGCTGAGCGCCCAGCCGCCCCAGAAGGCGCCTTTGGATGGTGTTTGGTTTTCCATAAGAATTTCCTTACTTGGTGTTTGAATCGAGTAGTGTTGAAAACCCGCCGTAGATGACGCGCGCGCCGCTGAACGGCATATCAGGACCAGGCGCCATACGCGGGTCGGCCATAATTTTTTCGTTCGCTGCGTCGCGTGTAGCTTTGTCGGGCCATTCGACCCAGGAGAAGATAATGCCCTCGTTCGCTTCGGCGACAACGGCTGTGTGAAAATCATTCACCTTGCCCTTCGGCAGATCGTCGCCCCACGATTCGACGACGCGCAACGCACCGTACTCGAGATAGATTACCTGCGCCGTCCGCGCCATTTCGATGTAGGCCTGCTTTTTTTCGAGCGGCACTGGTATCACAAATCCATCTATGTAGCTCATGTCTTCTC
>JAKQXK010000122.1 GCA_029561505.1 Spirochaetota bacterium
GGCCGCCGAATGCGCCTGTCATCACCCGCGCCTCCAGAAACGTGTAAAACCCCGGAGCTGCGGCACAGAGCAGGTTACCTGCGATGAAACCGGCGAAGCCTGTCATCAGCGATGCTTTACGCGAAATGCGGTCGATGAAAAAAGTCGCCGCGATACCCGAGGCAAATGCCGCCAATGTATAGCTCGAGACCAGCCAGCCGAATTGGTTCGTTGTGATGTGAAACAGCTCTTCAAATTTTTTGGCGAGCGGCATAATGACCATGAAGTCGACGATGTGCATAAATTGTACAAGCGCGAGAATTGCGAGCACGCTCCATTGCAGGCGCGTGAAGACGCCGGCCTTGTCGTGTGCGCGATGCTGTGACGGTGCCTCAGGCACGCTCGCCGGTACCAGGGCATTTACACCCTTTCTTGAACGGCGCGGCTTTGACTTTTCGACAGTCTTGCGCGTGGCGCGAGTTGCGGCCTTTTTCACCGTCTTTAACCGGCGTGCGGGCCGCGCATTGCCTGACTTTTTTGCTGCCGCCATGCACCACGCGGCGTTTTAGAGACATGGCGAAAAAGAATAATCAGTGGTGCCTTAGACGTGTAGGTGGTTAGTCCCCCTGCCTGCTAATCTTGTCGGGCTCGCCGCGCGCAAAGCGCTGCCATGCCTTGATCTGGTTGGGCTTGAATTCGATCTTGGCCTCCGTTGTGCCGACCAGCAGGCGCACGCGCGCAAGCCCTGCGAGGCGAAGTGCCTGCACGAAACTTTCTGCATCACTGATTTCGCCGCTGTAAACGCGCCAACGGCGTTGTACTGAACCCGCAGCTGTAGGCTTGCCGAACGTGATATAGCCGGTCTGCGCCTGTACTTCACTGGTCAGCGCTCCATTGGTTCCCGGTCGCTGACCGGTATCGAGCACCGTGACTTTTTCTTGCAGGTCGGTACTACTCCATTTTGCTATCTGCAAGGGGACATTTTTACCGCCCGCGTCGAGTTGCCCCGCGAGTGCTGGCGGCGCATCGTCTTCATACAGTCGCAGGGTGACTTTGAGGGTCAGCTCAATATCGCCATTGCCAGAGGTGCGTCTACTGGCGTTGAATTCAGCCATGCGCTCGCCGCGCTCAATTTCTTGCACATGATCACCGTCTGTTTGCAGGTAGTGCTGCGTGCGCAGCGAGAGGATATCAGAGCCTTTTTTCTGCTTCAGCCGTACTGTATTATAATCGCTGGCGCACCCAGAACACACAGCCGACAGGGCAAATAAAAAAGCCGGGGTTCGCACGCTCTCAGCGTACAAACACCGGCCTTTACCGTCAATATTTTACAGCTCTTTAGGTGTTGGCCAATCCGAGGTTTTTCGCCACGATTTCGCGCATGATCTCAGAAGTACCGGCATAAATGGTCTGCACCCGGCAGTCGAGATATGCCTTCGCAATCGGGTATTCCATCATGAAGCCATAACCGCCGAAGAACTGCAGGCACTTGCTGACATGCGTCTGCAGCATTTCAGAGCATTGCAATTTCACAGCCGATGCTTCGGCGGTCACCTTTTCGCCCGCCATGAATGCCATCACGACGCGGTCGAGGTATGAGCGCGCGGCCTCTTGTTCTACATACATGTCAGTCAGGCTGAAGCGCGTATTCTGAAAAGAGCCGACCGGCTTACCGAAAACCTTGCGCTCGTTGCAATATTTGACCGTCTGGTCGAGCACAGTTTCTGCCGAGGCGATGTTTGAGATTGCCAGCACCAGGCGCTCTTGCGCGAGCGACATCATCAGGTAACGAAAGCCGGCATTGAGTTTGCCGATGAGGTTTGCTTTTGGCACCTTTACGTCGTTAAAGTGCAGCTCAGATGTGTCTTGCGCGTGCAGGCCGATTTTTTTCAGCTTGCGGCCACGCTCGAAGCCCGGCATGTCGCGTTCGACCATGAGCAACGAAATGCCGCCCTGGCCTTCGCCCGTGCGTGCGACGACAATGCAAAGATCTGAGAGGTAACCGTTTGAAATAAATGTCTTTGACCCGTTCAGCAGGTAGTGGTCGCCCTTGTCTACGGCGCGTGTCGTCACGGCGGCGAGGTCAGAACCCGTACCGGGTTCAGTCATGCCGATTGAAAGAATCTTGGTGCCGTTGATAATTCCCGGTAGCCAGCGTTTCTTCTGTTCTTCGTTCGCATAGTGCAGAACGTAGGGTGCAATCACGTCGGCGTGCAGAGATATAAAGAAGCCCGAAGATGCTGCTTTAGCGAGCTCTTCGATGACGATGACGTTGTAGAGAAAATCAAGGCCCATACCACCGTATTCTTCGGGAAAGTTGGGGCAAATCATGCCGAGTTGGCCGGCTTTTTCCCAAACATCGCGGGTCACCTCGCCTGCTTTTTCCCATTCTTCATGGCGCGGTACGCACTCTTTCGCAATAAAATCAGCCACCATTTCACGAAAGCGATCATGCTCTTCGGTGAAAGGGAGTAATCGAGGAAGTCTTTTGACCATTGTATTCTCCTGTTTTGTAGCAACCGTTACAGCCGCCGCGAAGACCGATTGCCAGAGCGCGACACTGCGTAAACGCTTTGCACAATCAAAATCTTGACAGCGAGCGCATCGACATTGCGCATGCGCGAATTCTCCAAGAGCCGGGTTTATTTATGTCTCATTTTGCTCACAGGGTTTGGCAATCGCGTCGATAATCAGTTAGACGTATGCGGGCTTTTTTGCTTACCACCTTTCTGTGCGCTCTGCACTCCTCACTATTTGCAGAGGTCTACCCCCTCATGCTCTTTCGCCAGTACGAAGACCACGAACCGAAGCCGGGCCTGCTCATCGGCCGCATCAACACGAAAGGTACTGACAACTCGGTCGCGCCGCGCCAGGTCTTGGGTTACGATGCGCGCATGTCGGTCGTGAGCGCTTCAATCGACAACGCCGCGAAGGTCTACCCGGGCATGAAGGTCTATCTCGTGAAACGCGAGCGTGACCACCAGAAGAACAAGGCCGCGCTCATTGTGGCTGAAGGTGAAATTGATTCGCTGACCGAAACAGTGTTTTCCGGTCGCGTCGCACAGATTCGTGGGCAGTTTTCAATGGTGTCGCGCCAGCATTTCGTCGCGATTATGCAGCACAACGGGGCGCGGGGCGACAAAGACGCACAGAGCTATCTGTTTGAAGCTGAAAGGCATCGCCACGAGCAGGATTTCGCACGTTCTGCGCAAAAGCTACAGCACGCGCGCGAGATCGAACCGAATAACCCTTTGGTAAACCTGCGCTATGCACAGCTCGCGCTCCACAACGGCGCTGAAGAAAAAGCGGCAGCTGCCCTCAGCAAAGCTTTCAAAGAGCGTCGCAGCCTTGAAGACATAAACGATTACCTGACCCTCGGGTCGCTCTACCTTGCGTCGAACGTGCGTGCACTGCCTTCACAACCAAAAGAGCTGCTCAAGGCAGGCACAGCGATTCTAACTTCGATGCGCCAGTTTGAAAAAGACCTCGGGCAGTTCGGCAAAGATCTGACCCCGCCTAAGTCTTCAAGTTTTCGCCAGAAGCAGAGTCGCTTTTCCGCGGCGTATCACCTGCACTACGGTCTGTTGCTGCGCCGCATCGCTGACAGCCTGCGCGAATATTCGCCCGAAGCTATCAGCAACATGTTAAGCTACGCGGAGCGCGACGCGCTTTATGCGCCGATAGAAACGCGTGTTGCACGCGAGCGCGTTCTGGCGTTGCCGCGCAAAAAATGGGATCGTGCCTACATCGACGCAGCTTTCACACATTTCGAAATCGCCCTGAAAAAAGACCGACATAGCGAAGCGGGTTATGAAGTGATCGATCTCTGCGACCAGCTGTGGGAATCATCAGACAATAACCGTCGCGTGTACTTAAAAGAGCTGGTGCAAAAATACTCAGTGCAATATCTAGAAACCGCTCACGACGATCAGCGCATGGGGCGCGTGCGTCGTGCAGTCAGCAAGGTTAACCAGGCCTGATAGCGTCGCGCTCGTTCGGGCTTGCCATATTTGTGTGCGCCTTTAATCAGTATTTGGCATTTAGAAACGGCTTCAGCCAAAAGACGATCGGTTAAGTCGGCTGAGATTAGTCTTCGGCGCTGCTGACGGTAAAAGCGGTGTAATGCCAGAACCCGGTAGCGATCGGTTTCAGGGGTGCTGCTTACCTGCGGCCAGTCGCCCGCTCGCTTGATCACCAGCGCTTCTTCTGAAAAGCCTATAGGCGCGTCGGCCAGCATACGCAACCAGAGTTCATAGTCGCTACAGACAGGAAAATGCGCGTTAAATCCGCCATGCTTCTCGAAAAAAGCGCGCCGAAACACCACGGCCGAATTGGCTATCAGGCAGCGACCGAAAGCGCGCTCGAGAAATGCTCCCCCCTGTTTGCGGTGCTCTGACCGTTGTACCACTACTTTGCCGTGTCTCTGCCATTCTTCGTTGCAGTGGCTCCACTGTAGCCAGGGGCTTGCTTCGAATTCGGCAACCTGTTTTGCGAGCTTGGCTGTCTGCCACAGATCGTCACTGTCGAGAAAAGCGACCAGTGGGGCGTCACCCAACTTCACGCCCGCATTGCGTGCGCCCCCGGGGCCGGTATTGCGCTCGAGTCTCAGAAATTGCAGGCGTTTATCATCTACATGCAGCAGTTGTGACAGCGGTTGCGGCGATGCATCGTCGACCACAACCAGATTCAGATCGGTGTGCGTTTGGTTCAGCACACTATGAGTGGCTTCTGCGAGCATGCTGGCCCGCTCGAATGCGGCGATGACGACGTCGACTCTCACGCTATTTAAGATTTCACGAAAAAAAAGAATTCATCTTGCGGCCAGGTGGCGCGTTCAAGCAACTCGAAACCCTCAAGCTTGGGCAGAGCCGACGCGGCGGCAAGTGCGCGGCTCAGCGAATTGCCTCTGCCCGGTTTCGACCAAAGCATAACGTCGTTCTTCGCGCGCGATTGGTATATGACAATCGCATCAGCCAGCCCGTTTTGAACAATCAAATTAGAAAAGCCGGGCCCCGCCTCGATGAATACAGAGTTAAAACCATCGGCCACAATTTGACGCAGAAAAACCTTAAAGGTTGCGGCAAAATTATCCCGGAATGCAGCCAGATTGACAGGAAAAATTCGGTGAGCCCCTGATAAGGCAGACTGCGCCCGCCGTACCGTCTCGATAATCTTTTCGTCGCTCTGCGCAATCATGAATGCCCTCAATGCTGCTTTAGACGAAGTTGTTGCAGCGTTGTTTTCGAGATCGGTGGCAACGGCGGGCTGAGCAGCGAGCAAGGCTTCAAAGAAGGCAGAAAGGCCAGCCCCGGCAAAACCATTAGGTATACCTTCAGCAAAGCGCACCGTAAGTTTGGGATTATCACTACGCACCACTCCCGGGGTTGCGACTGTCAGTTTAAAGAGCGAACGCAAGGCAGCCGTTGCGAATGCAGCGTGGTTTCCGCTGATTTCACCGGAGCTGCCCGTTTCTGGGGCTAAGCTACCGTCTTGGGTTTGCGCCCATTTGAGTATCACATGCGGCATCGCCGTGCGCCGCGCATGCTTGAAAGGTTCTGTAGTGAACCACTTCTCGCGCGCAAACAGGTCTTCGGGCAACACCTGCGTGTCAACACCTGCTGCTTGTAGCAGCGCTACCGACTCACCACGCACCTCGGCAGCGAAATCGCGCTCGGCGATAACCACGCGCTTAATTTTCCGTTCGAGAATTGCGTCGGTGCAAGGTGGTGTGCGGCCAAAATGGCAACACGGTTCGAGTGTTACGTAGAGCGTGCAGGTGCTGAGGTCTGTATTTTTCAGCTTCTGCAGAGCGACTCGCTCTGCATGGCCAAACCCTGCGCGCTGCGTGGCCCCCGTCGCGATAACCTCGCCCGCCGCATTAACCACAATGGCACCAACAGCCGGGTTCGGGTCGGCATTGCCGACAGCTTTCAGTGCCTCGCTGTATGCGAGCCGCATGAAGTGAAGATCAGAGTCTGTTGTCACGTCGCCGTTTCGCGCGCCTCATCTTCTTGGGTGAGAATAGCAAGATTTAAGAGAAAAATAACGCTGTCATCGTCATCAAGGTGTGCGACGCCCCGAATCGTGCTTTGTGTCTTTTCATGCGCAAAATCAGGGTTCTCTTCGATGTTCTTAGCTGGAATAACAACAACCCTTTCAACAGAGTCGCAGACGATGCCGGTCAGCTTCGTTGCATTCTGGCAAACGATGATGCGCGTCTCAGGGCCTGGTAGCAACGATTCGAGGGCAAATTTTTCTCTTAAGCCAACGATCGGTATTATCTGGCCGCGCAAATTGATGACACCCAGCACATGGCGGGGCGCATGCGGAATTCTCTTCGGTTCGCGGTATCTCAGAACCTCTTGGGTTTCGCCGATTTCAACGGCGTATGTCTCTGGCCCTATTTTGAAAAGAACAAACTGGTTCGACGCGCCGATTGCCTGCATCAAATGCGGTTTTCACGGCGCGGCGAATCGGGCAGGCCGCCTTTTTCCTGATGATCACGCTTATAGAAATAATAGAGCACCAGACCAACAGCGATGAGCGAGTTAAAAAACACCCAAAGAAAGCTGAGAGCATGATAAAAGCCATAAGCGACCAGTGACTGAGCGGCAATCGTGACGCTCAGACCGAAGAAAAACGTCGTGTCGTTTTCGATGAACTTTCTGACGAACGAAGGCCATTGCATCTCGTCGGCCTTATCTTTCAGGTAAGGCTGACCGATAAACCAAAGCCCGGGCAACACTGCCGAATGAAAAAAGGCACTCTCATAGTGTTCACCGTAGACGCCCCCGGTATAGCTCAGCATGTACCCAAGCAAAATACCTGCTGCGACGCCTGCATAGCTGGTCGCCGGGTCGGCGCTGACGATGCGTTGCCATTCGTTAACGATAAAGTTATGAGCGTAGATCAGTTCATCGCGCGGATATTCGCGCCGACCGTCGTTCAGCAGCCGCCGGTAATAGTTAAGCAACAGCACCAACGCCCCGACGATGGCGATCACCAGAAGCGACGCGACAAATTCCATAAACCACTCCACAGCCACTTAGTAGCCATTCAATCAAAATTCATTTTCCCGGGGCAACGGGCACCAGCGGCTCAAAATCACTTGCCAGAGCCTTGGCGAGCGCGACGCCGACCCTGATGTTACGCTATTTGCTTTCGTTCTCGTGCTCGCTCGCGCTTTTCGCCCTGCCGGCTGCCGAAGCACCCATCGACGGCACCCGGGTTGCAGAACTCTATGAGCGAGCCCTCGTTGCAGAAAACTTTAAAGGGGCACAGATTGAGGGTATTTTGCTCGGCGAACCTGAATCAGCAAACGGGGATTTCGAATATTCCAGTGAGTTTACGGTGCGCCAAAATGGTCGCGCCAAGCACTGTGAAGACTGGCGTTTCAAGCTGAAGAAGGCTGAGCGCGCGTGGTATGTAACGGATATCAGACGGGGCCGCTGCAGTGGCTAATAAATTGTTTCTGCAGACAATCCGCCCTGTGCTGGGGCTTTCGTTCTTACTGGTCTTGTCTGCGCTGAGCACGGGGTGCTCTAAATATGTCTATGAGCACGATGCGGGCCGCCTGTCGAGAGGCAGCTTTCTGTTTCTGAAACAGATCTATTATCAGGGGCAGTTTGAAGAAGAAGAGAATCTTGCGAAACGCAATCAGGCAATCGTCGACGATATGGCGACTGTCGAAGGTATAGGTGCTCTGGCCAAAAAGAAGGGAATTCTCGAAGACGCATCTTATGCTGAATATATGTTTCGCCAAGAGCGCTCTCGCCACGGCAAGGCCGCAATCTGGTTCTGGCAGCAAAAATACAAAGAAAAGTTCAACTGGCAGATGCTGTTCTCTGCCGAAAAGCTGAGTTACGATGAAAGACAATTTGCCCGTTCATTGGCAGAAGCAGTGCGAAGCGCAAAACCCATAGAAGATCTTTTCGTCGCTGCTTTCGAGGGTAAGCCGGTTCACTACAAGAACCTGCGCAGTGTTATGTCGGTCTCAGACTATGCACAGCTGCCGACACTGAATGAGGCCGCAATGCTGTCTGGCATGCGCGACGTGCTCAAGGCGTGGCTCGAAAAACAAATTCACGACAGAGTTGCATGGTCTATGAGCGCCGATGAGGCCGAGTTGCGCCGATTCGATCACAATCGTGTCGCGACGCTCTATCTCAAGGTCCGTTATGGCAAAGCCGGCAAAGGTATCTATCCCGGGGCGATGGATAAAATTGCGCTCACGCCCACCGAGATTTACGATCACTACCATAAGCTGCAGAACACGCTCGCCGACGTTATCTGGGTGAAGGCGGCTTTTACTGTGGTTGCTGACGACAGCCGTGCCGAAGAACTTATGGCAAAACTCGATAAAGGCGCCAACCTTGCAGAACTTGCCCCGAAATACGCGAGCGCACCGAAATTCATCAAAACAGCTACGCCCACGCGCATTCTGGGTTACGATCGTCGCCAGGGCGTCGACGCTCGCGATAAGCGCGACTATTACGACCGGCTAATCATCGACATGGCGGCCCGCGACGTGGCGAAACCTGAGCCGTATTTGGGCAAAGACGGCATCGTTATCGTGAAGATCTACGAGGTTTCAAGATCGCTCGAACAGGTGAAGCTGCAAGATGTGGCGTGGAAGGTCGAAAACGACCTCAGAACGAAAATGCTCAATAGCGTTTACGAACCCGACATCAAAGATGCCCGCAATAAACTGCGGTTTAAGTTCAACCAGAGATTGATTGATCGGCTGAATTATCTCTAAGCCCGCTGCCAGCTGCATCGCCAGACTGCCAAGAGCCCCGTCGTTTGCGGGCAAACGACTGCTAAAGCGGCCGAAGCGGCCTGCTCTTTGCATTCTGGCTGCTGGCAGCGAGCTGACGGTTTTCCTGGCGGAAAACCGTCAGCGCTTGCTGAACTGGGTAGCGCGGCGAGCTTTGTGCAAACCGTACTTCTTGCGCTCGACCATGCGTGGGTCGCGGCGCAAAAGCCCTGCTGCTTTGAGTTTTGTATGCTGCGTGTTGTCAGCGCGGTCAATGCTGCGCGCGATGCCGAGCGAAACGGCCTGCGCCTGGCCAGCTACACCGCCGCCATAGACATTGACCTTCACGTCGATCTGGCCAACACGCTCGGTAACTACCAGCGGCGCCAGAACAGCCGCGCGCAGGTCTGGGCGCGGAAAGTATTCATTGATGTCACGGTTGTTGATCGTGATTTTACCTGAACCCGGTTTCAGCGAAACGCGAGCAACCGCAGTCTTGCGGCGGCCTACGAACTGGTCAGTGGTCTTGCGTTCACGGCGAACTTGTGCCTCTGCCGCTACTGGTTTCAGCGATGCCTTACGCTTGGTCATCGATTCGGCCAGGGTTGGCGATGCGGGTCGGCGTTCTTGTGGTTTTTCCATTATTTACCTTTATCTTATTTCGCTGCAGGCTGTTGGCCTTGCAGGTTATGCTCTGCACCCGCGAATACGCGCACGCGCGTCAGCAGTTTGCGACCATATTTCGTCTTTGGCAGCATGCCCTTTACCGTGAGAAGCACCGCTTCGTCAGGCGCGATCTGCATCTGCTTCTTGTAAGAACGTGTCTTCATACCGCCGTAATAGCGGCTGTGCCAGATATATTCTTTTTCGGCTTCTTTGTTGCCTGAAACCTTTACCTGTGATGCGTTGATCACGACGACGTGATCGCCTACCAACTGGCCAGGCTGAAAGTTGGTCTTGTTCTTGCCCATCAGCAATGATGCAATTTTGGTGCTAACGCGGCCCAATATCGCGTCTTTCGCGTCGACCACGACCCATTTGTGTGTTAATTCGGCGCGCTTGGGAAAATGCGTACGCTGCCCTTTGAGAGGATCCATCGCGCCAGAAAAGGAAGTTCAGATAGAGCGTCGAGTAATTTGCGACTCTGAGGGCTGGTGCCAGAAGCCCCGTGTCCTGTCCAGCATTATGTCTCATTGTCATATTTCGGGGTGCTGTGCGCGTGACCCCGGTGAAGAGTGAGGATTTCCCCCGTGCTCATAGCCGACCGCTTGGCTGAATCTGCCCCCTATGCTTCTGGGGCATGCGCTTTACGCGCCCCGACAAAACTCTAGCCCGGTCTCTTCACGAGCCGGTGACACTATATGGCCAAAAGCATAAAAAAAAGAAATCCCCCTCGGCGCACCAGGTCTGCGCGCACGCACGCCAAAACTTCAGAACCGGACTATCAAGAAGACGCTGACAAAGCTAACCTGCGTGGCTGGCGCGCACGCGTGCACGAGATAGTCTACGAAGCCGATACCCCCGCAGGCAAGGCGTTCGATGTAACGCTGGTCTTTGCCATTTTCGCGAGCGTGCTGGTGCTGATGCTCGAGAGCGTGCGCCCGATCGAAGAAGCATGGCGCTGGCAGCTCAAGACCCTCGAGTGGATGTTCACTATTTTTTTTAGTCTCGAATATGCTCTGCGACTTTATTCGGTGACCAGACCACTGAAATACGCGACGAGCTTTTTTGGTCTCGTCGATTTGATAGCGGTGTTGCCGACCTGGGTGAGCTTCTTTTTTCCCGGCAGCCAGTATCTGCTGTCGGTGCGCGTGCTGCGCCTGCTTAGAATTTTCCGCATTCTGAAACTTGCGAACTATCTGTCGCAGGCCGAGATTCTCAAGCGAGCCCTCGTCAACAGCCGCCGCAAAATTATTGTGTTCTTGCTTACAGTCATGACTCTCGTTGTGATCATCGGCACCCTCGTCTACGTGATCGAAGGTGAACAGAACGGCTTCACGAGCATACCGACGGGCGTCTATTGGGCAATTGTCACTCTGACCACCGTCGGGTATGGCGACATCGCCCCCAAGACCGCGCTCGGGCAGTCGCTCGCGGCAATCGTCATGATTATGGGCTATGGCATTATCGCGGTACCGACGGGCATCGTGACAGCTGAGCTGACGCAGGCGAATGGCGAACCCAAGCCCGTTTCAACGCAGGCATGCCCGGCATGCAGCGCCGAAGGGCACGATAAAGACGCGAAGCACTGTAAATATTGCGGTGAAAAATTGTAGTCTTTCAAAGCGCAGGTTCGTCATATAAAATAACCGAGGCGCCCGGCGCAGCGGTCGACCCATGCTGCAACTCACGCGTATTACCAGGCAGGGTGATCTGCGAAAATATGCGTTCGAAGAATATTCGCGGCCAGGGTATTGCTCCCGCGCAGCAACGCTTTATGTTACGCCAGAATTTCAAATCGAAGCTATCAGGCTGAACTCTTCGCATTTTGGCGTGGTGACCTGGTCCAGAGCGCGGGGTATTACCGAGTCGACTGCATGGCATGATGCGACACCAGGACATCAACAACCGGGACATGGAGTCTACTACGCCGCGAGCGGCACCCGAAGTCAGGCTGGCATTGCACCCGACGTCATGGCAGATGTTCTGGCTTCCGCCCCTGATGACGGCTTTCGCAGCCTTGTTCGTTCGTTCGTCGCAGACACGAATGGTACCTTGACTTATCCATTTCAGAACTACCGTCTTTCACCCGCCCAAACGACCGGGCAGATTCATGTCTTGCGCTATGCGCCTAAAGAGACGAATAGTCATAAGATCGAACTGACCTGGCACTCGGTGCGTTATGCCCTGCACCGCTACCTGCATCCGCTCGCTATGGCGCGAGGCGTCAGCAGCGAAGTGCGGGACTCGCTTGATCGCGTTCAGTATGAATGCCAGAACTGTGGCGCCACCAATGCTCTGCTGACAGGCAATTGCGCTGCATGCGGTAGCCCGCGACCCCGATTGCCGGTCGCAGTTGTGTTGAGGTATTTGCTCAGGGCGAGTGTCGACATGAGTTATGCGCTCTATGTTGCGCTTTGCCTGAGCTTTCTGGTGATAACAATGTTTCGGGCGCTATCTCTTATGCCCGCTACGAATTGACAGCGTGTGTAAAAGCGCCACCCGATTCACCTAACTATGTTGCGGGCCGCTATCTTATCTGCAGTGCTCTTGATTGCGCAGCTTTCTGGTGAAATTGACGCCGCCAGCGTCATGACTACGAACGGCCGTGTGCAGGGCAAGATTCTCACCGAGAATGCCGAAACCGTAACCGTGGGCGCCGAATCGGGTTCGACGCAGGTGATTAAGAGGTTAGATATCCTCATCATTTACGACGATGCCGGCGATGTTCTGTGGCAGAACCCTGATATCGTTTCGAGCGAGGCAGTGAAAGAGGCTGCACCCGCCGCACCTGAGCTGCCGCTAAGAAAAATCTTCAGCGCCGAACTGCATGCCGGCGGCGGGCTCTCAAGCCCGAGTTCTCTTTTCAGCAGTTTCTACGCGAGCAGCGGGCCCGACTATCACTATGAAATTGTCACCGAAGCAGCCGCGCTCTGGCATTTTACCGAGAGCGACGCTCTGGTCTTCGGCCTGGGTTACGGGCATCGAAATCTCACCGCGGCAGGCATTAACCTGAACGCACAGCGAGGTACGGCGACCTGGCCACTCAATTTTTTCGACACGCGCATCGGTTACCGCATGCAGGGCAGCTTCGGTTTCGCGGAGCTCGGGTTTTTATATGCGCTGCCGCTGGGTACGGTGTCGGTTCAGCACCAGTCAGCCGCAGGCACGGCCAACATCGCAGCACCGCAACTTGCACAACAGTCTTATGGTGCGGTCTATTTGGCGGCAGGTTTTTCGCTGCCGCTGAACGACAAGATGGCGCTTCTAACCTTCGCGCGCATGGACCAGGGCTTAGGCGCCGCGGTGCGCGGTGAAGTGGCAACGCAGGTTGACTTCGCGGGCAAGGCAGAAAGCACGACAACGCTCGCGCTCGTGCCATGGAGCGTGGGTGTTTATTTGGGAGTGAATTATCGTATTTGATTATTAATGGGTTACCAAAGTTAACCCATTAATAATCGCCATCTAAAAGAAGCGAAACCACGCGCCTCGCACCGAGCGGCAATTTTTCTGCCGCAGTCTCTGCTGTCGTTGTGCCCGTGTCTTTCGCTGCCGCAATAACTCGCTTAGTCGAAATCTGGTAGAGCGCTGCATAGTGGTCGACGTTCGTCACCGGGCCGACTGCGCCTGCTTTTTCAGCAGTCACGAAAATAATATAATCGAATTTCACTCCAAATTTGTTGCCAGCTTTGAGCGTGGCGTTCAGAGCCAGCTGCGCCATCGGGTCGAGATCTTTGGTGCCACTCTTGTCGAGACCGAGCCTCGCTGCGGTGACCGGTAGTTCAAGCGCCGGCGCAGGCATCAGCGGCAGCACATGAATTGAGCCAGCTTTGTCGCCCGCAGCCGATCGGTAAAGCGCCTCGACGGCGGGTGTCGCCGAAACGCGGTCTTGCGCGGCAATGAGCACGGCTTTACCCTTAAAGGTGAAGCGCGTCTTACCCGAAGGGTAGCGTTCGTAGCTGCTGCAACCCGCTGCGACCACGAACGCGATGCCGAGAGAGAGGCGAATGAGAGTGCGATGCATAGAAGCGGCGAATCTGAGAGAGAAGCCGATGCGAAAAGGGAAAAAGAAAAACCCTGAGGCGGTTAAAGCCGCGCTCAGGGTGACAAAGTAGCCGTGTTATTTCACGGTTACGGCAATATTCTTCTTGGCGCTGGCCTTGCGGGGCAGCGTTACCTGAAGAACACCGTTTGCAATTTCAGCAGAGATTTTCTCTGCGTCTACATCTTCGCTGACGCGAAATGCCCGCTCGTAGTTGGCGAAGCGAAATTCACGGCGAATGTGCTCTGCGTCGTTTGCCGCAGCCACTGACTGCGCCTTAATGGTCACGACACCGTTTTCGTATGTGACATTGACGCTATCTTTGTTCGCACCCGGTACGTCGGCAAAGATCGTGTAGCCCGCTTCACCCTCGGTAATGTCGACCGCAGGTACATAGGTGACACCCGCTGAGACCTGGGGTTTTTCTGCCTGAGTGGTCTCTTCTTGTTTTTTGGTTATTCCGAACATATCAGCCTCCTGTTTACTTTGCAGCAATTTCGATCTTGCGCGGTTTTGCTTCTTCTGCTTTTGGCAAGGTGACAGTCAAGATACCGTCTTTGACAACGGCTTCGATCTTGTCAGTCGCCAAAGCGTGGCGAAATGTGAATGAACGCTCGAATCGGCCAGTTGCGCGCTCTTCGCGGGCATATTCGGCTTCGACACGTTTGTGCTCGCCGCTGATCGTGAGTTTGCGACCCTCGAGTTCGATAGCGATATCGTCTTTCGCCAGGCCCGGTACACGCGCCTGAATGACGTATGCATCGTCGTTTTCAGCGATGTTAACAGGGGGAAAGTGGCCGCTCACGCCGTCGCCAAGGCCCCGGCGGAAAAGGCGGTCAAATTCGTTCTGCACCTCTGCGAGGTCGTTCCATAGTGTATTTGTTCTTACTAACATAATCCCTCCTGGGTTGTTGTCTTGCGCTTTATGGCGCTGTGTTGTTTTGACTGATAGCACTCTATCAATCACAGTGCTAATATAACCATGAGGATTTAGATCGGCAAAATTTTTTAGCCGCAGCGGCGAAATTGGCGGCATTGTTTTTCCATAGCTATTGCCGTAGACACAGAATTATGTCTCTTCAATTCATGCTAAATCACAGCTATGGATTTTCACAGCTTGAAGCATGCAGGCTTTGTGGCCTGCCGATTTATTAACCAACTAAATCCTCTTTTGGGTTATCCGGGCCGCCATTCGGCTTGACGGGGCCATGACAATACCGGGCGATCGGTTTCCCTAGTTAAGGAAACCTCATGAAAAAAGACGACTTCACCGCAATCATCGCGATTCTCATCGCCATCGCAATCGGCGCAGGGCTCGCCTGGGCCGGCGCACAGCACGGCTGGGTGCTGCGCGAGTTTCCCGTGATGTACTGGGCGGTAGCTGCGGCGTTCGGTATACAGTGGCTCGTCTTTATACCCGCCTTCATCTTTAAGACCGAAAAATTCTACGACCTTACGGGCAGCCTCACCTACCTCAGCATCACGCTCGGGGCGATTGCGCTCAACCCGCACAGCGACCTGCGCTCAAAGCTGATCGCGAGCTTCATCTGTATTTGGGCGATTCGACTCGGTAGTTTTCTGTTTCTGCGCATTGTACGCGCGGGCGAAGACACGCGCTTCGCGAATGTGCGCGGCCGCTTCTGGCGGTTTCTTATGGCCTGGACGCTGCAGGGTCTTTGGGTCACGTTTTCGCTCGCTGCGGGTCTGACGGCGATGACTTCGCGACCTGTCGCGATGGATGTCTTTGCATATGCAGGTGCCGCTCTCTGGTTAGCAGGATTCACCATCGAAGCTCTGGCTGACCACCAGAAGAATGTCTTTCGCCGTGACGCCGCGAATAAGGGCCGCTTTATTTCGACGGGGCTCTGGTCATGGTCACGCCACCCGAACTATTTCGGAGAAATCGTGTTATGGTTCGGCATTGCGGTCATGGCATTTCCCGTATTACAGGGCTGGCAATATGCAACACTCGTTTCGCCTTTCTTTGTGACTCTGCTCTTGACCAAAATCAGTGGCATACCGCTGCTCGAAGAAGCCGCTGACAAGAAATGGGGCGGCCAGGCAGATTACGAAGCGTACAAGAAGCGCACGTCGTCGCTGGTTCTGCTTCCACCCAAGT